>DMKK01000175.1:0-2865 GCA_003454335.1 Gammaproteobacteria bacterium
GCAAAGAACAGCCGGGAAGACTCGAGCAGTTGCAATACTTCCATAGGTTCAGGCAGCGAGCGTGGAACGGTTTTAGATTGAAAGGGTACTTACTCGAGCATCTTGCCACGGAAGCACACGGAAAAACACGGAAGAATAAATACCTTAAAATACTTTTTTCCGTGTAATTCCGTGTGCTTCCGTGGCTATTAAATAAATTTGGTGCTTAGCTTAATATAGATCAGCATACGTGATTATCATCTTGAAGGAGTACTAGGAGCCTGATGCTCAGGGGTCCCAGGGTACCATTTCAACATCCAGGCACAGCCGTACGGTCTCGCCGATGGTAAACCGGTGGTGGCGCATATCGAACTGGTAACGGCTTACCTGTCCGGTTCCCTGCAGGGCAATACGATCCGGCTGATTGCCCAGTCCCTCTTCGAGAACATCGATGCCGACATTGAAAACGACCGGCTGGGTGATGCCACGCAGGGTAAGGTCGCCATAGATATAGCCCTGTAGCGGGGCCAGCCATTCAAATGCACGGCCCACGAACAGGATCTCCGGATAGTTGTCGGTATCCATGAACTCGTGGCCCCGCACCAGTGGCGATAGCCCTGCGTGGCTGGCGTCCATGGTGGAGGTATGGATCAGCAGCAGTGCCTGTCCAGATTGCTGTGCCATCGATGGCATAACCAGGCCACCGACGATATTGGTGAATTCGCCCCGAAATTCCTGCCCCGGGAAATACCGGACACAGAACCCCACCCTGGAGTTGCCGGGCACAACCTGGTAAAGGCGGCCTTCATGGGCCGCGCTGCGCATAGCCTCAAGTACCTGCTGATCGACGCGGCCGTCCTCAAAGGGCTTGCACGGCTGACCCGCAACGGCAGCGGCTACGGTCAATAACAGCAACGCGGACAGGCATAGTCGCAGGTATCCCGATAGCGGTACGCGCGGTAGTGGCCGGAGATCAATAGAATCGATATTCATACCATAAGCATAGGATCTCAATGGCTTCCGAAGCTTGATCCCTGTCAATAACATGCCTTTTTCCTGTATTACGGCTTAACGGCCAGCAAATGACCGACACTTAATGAAAAAATATTTAGCATTGATTCTGGAATGCACCGTAGGCGAGGTTCTGACACAACCTTGTGGGAGCGGCGTCTCGCCGCGATTCGCGCCGGGGACGGCGCTCCCACAAGGTTGTGTCAGATCCGCGGCCAGGAGGCCGCTCCTGCAGGTTCAGACTCCGGAGGACACGCCCGGGTCTTTCATCCAGTCCTGTAACGAGGACCAAATTTTATCGCTGCTCATGTGTTGGGTATCCACGCGCAGCGTATATTTCAGTTCCTCTTTGGTCAGGGGCTCATCACCTGCCTGCTGTGCGTGCAATACCTCGAGCGTGGCTTCCGAAGCGTCATCCCGGTTTGCATTGCGTGACAGGATTCTGTGTTCCAGTTCGCTGTTTTCCGCGACGCATTCGAGCACCAGAAAGGGCGTAGCGGTTGCTGCTGCCAGTGTCCTGAATCGATCGCGCTGCTCACGTTTCAAAAAGGTAGCATCGACAATAACACTGTAACCTGCGGCCAGTACTGTCTTTGCAAGCGCCCCCAGGTGTTGATAAGTATTCGCAGTCCTGTCCGCGGTATATAAACCGGTACCCGTATCCGAGCGGCTGGATTCCGTGGCTGACAGGCCGGCCAGACGCTTGCGCTCGACATCGGAACGCAACTGTATCACCCCCGTGCGTTCGCAAAATTCACGGGCAACCGTGGACTTGCCGGATCCGGATAAACCGCGCGTAATCACCATGACCGCCTGGTCCGGCATGGTATAAGTCTGTGCCAGGCCAACGTATCGCTGGTATTCACCGCTTGCCTGGTCATGTTCCACAGAACCTTGTTCGGCCTGCTGCCGCGTCAATATGGCCACCTTGGCGCGCACCATGGCCCGGTACACCCGGTAATAGCGCAATACTTCGAGACCGGCATAATCACCGCAATCCTGCAGGTAACCGTTAAGAAAACGATTGGCAAACTGTGTCTGCCCGTGATCGTCAAGATCCATCAGCAAAAAGGCGACCTCACTGAAAACATCGATCCAGCGCAATTCCGGATTGAATTCTATGCAGTCAAAGGGGGTGACGCGTCCATCGATCAGGGTGATATTTCCGAGGTGCAGGTCACCATGGCACTCGCGGATTGACCCCGCATCCTTGCGTGCCTGCAGCAGGCCGGTCAGCCGGGCATATTCGCCCTCGGACCACTGCCGCAGCGGCTCGACCGTATCGGGTTTGTCGGCGGGGGTCAGCAGGGGCTGTATGTGCTGGAAGTTTTCCCGTACCCAGTGATGAGTGTGCGCAGGGTCTCCAAAACTGTCGGCAGCCGTTGCCCGGGATGCATCCCGGTGAAAATCGCCCAGCGTACGGACCAGCTGGTCAATGTGCGCGGCCTCCAGCGCCTGGCTTGCGGCGAGCTGGCTTAACAAACCGTTATCGGGGAATTGACGCATGCGCACCGCATAGTCGAGAAGCTCCCCGTTTCCGTCCAGCTGCGGTTGCGCCGGTGTGCCGGTGATGGTGACAACACCCAGATAGATATCGGGGGCAAAGCGCCGGTTGAGACGGACTTCCTCCGTGCAGTAAAAATGCCTTTTCTCCAGTGTGGAAAAATCCAGGAAGCCGAAGTTCACCGGCTTTTTGACCTTGTAGACATATTGTCCGGTCAATAGCACCCATGCACAGTGGGTCTCAACGAGACGTATGGCATCGGTCTCGTGAGTGTAAACATCGGGCCTTAACAGCCCCTGTATCATTGTTTCGCCTTGCATGGTGCAATATCCTGAATTTGCCGGCTCAGGCGTTGTACCCGGGTTGCCTGC
>DMKK01000175.1:2939-3659 GCA_003454335.1 Gammaproteobacteria bacterium
AATCCGCCTGATGGGTGCGTCGCTGCGCTCCTTCACCCATCCTACAAAGAGCTACGGTATATTGTAGGATGGGTGAAGGAGCGCAGCGACGCACCCATCAGTCCGCAGGATGTGGTGAATACTTAGGAGGACATTATCGTGAGCGAACGCAATTTCAATATGCGTCTGAAAAGTACCTACGAAGGAAATAACAACGTCATTGCCAGCCTTGAAGTCGAACACCGGGTCAAGGGCAAGTGGCAGCCACTGGATCTTGGTATTGCTTCGCCTGGTTTTGACATATTCGTTTATTCCGTGTTCGCCTGCCAGCACCGCTTCTTCCGGGTCAACTGTGCGGAACGCAAGCTACTGCTGAACAGCGCCGAGGGCAGCATCGTCATCGGCGCCGACAAGGACTGGAACATGGAAAGCCTGCAGGTGCATTTTTCCGGCCAGCTTGGCAGCGGCCAGGCAAGCCAGGACGATATCGACTATATCCTCTCGCGCATGCAGCAGTGTCCGGTTTCAGTCAATATCCGGGAGGCCCCCGTTACCGAATCAACCATCACCCTGGATTAATCAAATTATTGCAATAAACCTCACTGTGGGAGCATCCGTGCCGAGCATAAACGGTGTCCCCGGCACGAATCTGGCACAAACTTGTGGGAGCGCCGTCGCCTACAAGGATGTAGGTGAGGGGCGTGAGCAGGATGCGGAAGCTTCCCCGGCGCGAATCGCGGC
>DMKK01000058.1 GCA_003454335.1 Gammaproteobacteria bacterium
ATCCAGAAAATCAGCATATGCAGGTCAAAGACCTTGTTGCTGATATCGGTAACGCCTCTCCTGAGATTCAGGGTATCAGCATAACCGGCAACGGCGGTACCTGCACCCAGCAGTACGAACGAACCCCATAGACTGCACAGGGTGCGCCTTAGTGTTTTAGCAAACATGCATCGATCTCCCTAACACAAAGTTTATAATTAATACTTAAAATCTACTTAAAAAATTGTTCTGCGCGTGCTGGCTGCTTAACCGGCATCCTGATACCAGTCTGACTTGCCAATCATTTGCTGCAACTCATCTGCCAGCACACTGCGTTCTTCGTCACTCAGGAACCGTCCTATCTCGACCTGTCGTCCCTGAAAAGCTATCGTCAAACGCATCGGATACCAGGCGATCGACGAATGCCCCAGTGCAACCCGCGCCCATGCGCGTGGACATTCCCAATGTTCCAGTGGCTGATGGCGCCCCTTCTCTACAATGACGACCTCGGCATTAACAGTGACAACCTCGCGTATCTGGCTGCGCCACAGACACAGATAAAAGGCAATCCCCAGTACAATGACTTCAAATGCGGCAATCAGTAGCACCGGCCAGTAGCCGTGCAGTGCGAATGCGAGACCGATTCCCAGACAACACAGCGCAATGACCGTGTAAATCCTTACAGCACTGCGCCAGGACAGGGATTGGTTCGGACGAATCACCCAGTGACAGTCAAACCCCGATGGATCACATACCCGTTCTACCACTGCTTTTTATTCGAGCCCTGTATTCATGGCTACCCTGAAAACAGGACGCGCATGCTAATGCATGCCTAGCACGCCCGCAACTTGATATCCTTATCCAGGATCAAGTCTCTGGTGCGACAAAGTGCCGCGCATTGTATATTGGCGCTCCCCAAGATTCAATTAACTATAGGTAGCAATTACATTAAAACTTCAGCTATTCGCAAGGGCCGATAGCGATAGACTGTCTGCCACAGCACCGGCACTGACTACCGGCATGACCGGCAGCGCCCCCAGCAGGGGCGCAGAAATCCTTGATTTCAAATAATTAATATTCTCCTGCGCGCCTTCCAGCGCTGGTGGCAACTGATTCGCCACCCAACCGGCCAGCGTGCAACCCGCAGCCGCGATGGCAGCCACCGTCAGCAGGGCATGGTTCAGGCAACCCAGCCGGATACCCACGACCATGATGACCTCCAGGTCCAACTGCAAGGCCAGGTCAGCAAGGGTCTCATCCGCGTTCAGGGGCACCAGCCAGCCACCCGCACCCTCAACTATCACACAATCCGACACACAGGATAATTCACTGTATTTATTAGTAATATCATTTATATCAATACGTACCCCCGCCTGCTCTGCTGCAATGTGCGGGGCAATGGCGGGTGCGAAGGCACAGGGATTGATCCGCGCATAGTCCAGGTCAATGGAAGCCTGCTGCTGCAGGCGCAGCGCATCGTCGTTGCGCAGCCCACCGGGCGTCGGCACACAGCCAGCAGCCACCGGCTTCATCGCCACCACGCTGTTGCCGCGGGCCTGCAGCGCCTGCATCAATCCCAGGCTCACCGCCGTCTTGCCAACCCCGGTATCCGTGCCGGTAATAAAATAGCCACGGCTCTTATTCATGATCAGGCTCATGGCCGGAAAAGCTACCCGGCGATTGCAGACTGGCCAGCGGGACTTCATTCCCGGCTGCGGTCGTATGCTTGTTCAGCGGCGACCAGGCATGCCCGTAGACCACTTCGTAACTGGCCGGCAGTACGCCATCTTCGCGAAACTTTTCATAGGCTTCACCCAGTTGCTGCATGTGACGCTTGCCGGTAAGACCACGCGGCCGCCCGGCGGTAACATTGTGAGCGCCGATATGTTTCAGATCCTGCATCAGGACCGGCAACTTGCGATAGGTCACGGTAATGCGCTCCGAATCCATCACGGGCTCCGCCCACTGCGTGGTTACCAGCGCATCACCGACATCATGCATGTCAATAAAGGCATTGACGTGGGTGTAGCCATCAACCGCCTCCCAACTGGCCCGCAATTCCATCAGGGTATCCGGGCCAAAGGTGGTAAACATCAGCAGGCCACCTGGCGCCAGCACCCGGCGCAGTTCCGCCAGCGTGGACTCCAGGTCGGTGCACCACTGCAACATCAGGTTGGAAAAAATAAAATCAAAACTGTCATCTGCAAAAGGCAGGGTTTCAGCGTCCGCACACACGCACTGCGGCTTGCGAAACCAGCCGCCGCGCGCCTGCACGCGCAGCAACATACGCTCGGCTATATCCAGAGCAACCACATCGGCCTTGCGGTAGCGCTTTAACAATGCAGCAGTAAATAAACCGGTACCCGCCCCCAGATCGAGGATGCGGCGCGGCTGCAACCGAATATAATCAAGCCGTTCAACCATGCGATCGCCGACCTCGTTCTGCAACGCGGCCACTGCATCATAGGTATCTGCCGCCTTGTCAAAGGCACGCCGCGCCAACTGCTTGTCGATATGGTATTGACTGTTTTCTTTTGTCATAAAAATCTGTCTACACTCGCTACTGTCCCGCCAACCCCCTCTCCCTCCGGGACGCCTACATGGGATGCAGGCGGTAGAGCAACGCATGGAGCAGTTGCCAAGAGGGTTGGGTAGCGGGGATAAAAACAGGATAACTGCTTTATTCTATATCCCTTCATCCCGCCCTTCTCCCGGAGGGAGAAGGACCGCTATTTTTGTAAACGAACTCATAAACCCATCCGGCTGCCACTTCCGGTGCAGCAATAAACGGTGCATGACCCGCACCCTCGATCACTTCCAGCCGCGCATTCCGGAACAATTTGCTGGCTGCATGTCCGGCATTCACCGGCACCAGCGTGTCACGTCCCCCCATCAGCAACAGCGTCGGGCAATCAATATCCCCCAGACTGTCACGCAAATCTGCAGTCCGCAGGACTTCCAGGCCGGCACGCAGCCCCGCCGCATCCGGTTCACCATGGGCCAGCAACAACGCACGCAGGGTCTTCAGCACCTCACCGTAGCGATTACTGCCACGCACCTGCAACGCCAGGAAACGATTCAGGGTCCGGACATAATCCTGCGCCAGTTCTGCAGCAAACGTGTCCAGCAGCACCGGCAACATGGCGCTTTGCCAGCCCGGCTTGCGCACAAAACACGGGCTACTGGCGATTGTCACCAGCGCAGTGACTTTCCCGGTCGCCATTAATGCCGCGCGTGTTGCCACCAGCCCTCCCAGCGACCAGCCCAGCCAGACGGCAGGTGCCGGAACCACTGACAGTACGGCCTCAGTCATTGCATCCAGCGTGCCCTCACCCTGCCAGTCACTGCGTCCATGCCCCGGCAGGTCAACACACGTTACACGGAAATGTGCTTCGAGCAACGGCACGAAGCGGCCCCAGATACCACCATGCAGACCCCAACCGTGCACCAGCACCAGGTCGGGACCAGTACCGGAAGTTTGTGTATAGAGCTGCATTATTTTATTTCACTGCTGTCCCGGATAAAAAATGGCTGTAGGCGCGGCGACGCTCCTACATGGTAACAACCTGTTCCAGCACCCCCAGTAAATGGTCAACCTGTTGTTCACTATGCGCCGCAGAAAAAGTAATCCGCAACCGCGACGCACCCTCCGGCACTGTTGGCGGGCGAATGGCGGTAATCAGGATACCCTGTTCACGCAACGCCTGGCTCAGTCGTAATGCTGCATCGGCCGCACCCACGATTAACGGTTGTATTGGTGTCTCCGAGCCACACAAGTCCAGTCCCAACTGCCGGGCACCGCTGCGAAAGCGGTTAATCAATTGCTGCAAGTGCTCACGCCGCCAATCCTCTTCCCTGACCAACCGCAGCGCTGTACGCGTTGCACTTGCCAGGGCGGGTGGTGGCGCCGTGGTATAGATATAGGTACGCGCTTCCTGTATCAGGGTTTCTATCAACGCATCACTGCCGGCAACAAAGGCACCAAAGGTGCCAAATGCCTTTCCCAGTGTCCCGACCAGGACCGGCACCTCCTCCATTCCAAGCCCGTACTGCGCGACACTGCCACGTCCACCCGGACCCATTACGCCCAGGCCATGGGCATCATCCACCATGAACCAGGCACCGTGACGTGCGGCAACCCCGGCCAGTTGCGCCAGTGGTGCCATGTCTCCATCCATACTGAACACGCCATCGGTCGCCACCAGCAATTCACCGGCCGGTGCAGTTGCCAGTCGTGCATCCAGATCGACTGCATCACCGTGGTGGTAGCGCAGCAGGCGCGCGCCACTCAGCCGGGCACCGTCCAGCAGTGACGCATGGTTGGTGTAATCCTCAAATACGCGGTCACCGCGACCCAGTAATGCCGACATCACCCCGAGGTTTGCCATGTACCCGGTGGAAAACAGCAGCGCACGCGGTCGTTGCAGGAAGGCGGCAAGCTCTTCTTCAAGGGCATGATGCGCACGACTGTGGCCGGTAATCAGGTGCGCAGCACCACTGCCGCTGCCGAACTCATCCAGGCCCTGGTGGAAGGCGGCCACGACATCCGGATGGTTGGCAAGCCCCAGATAATCATTACTGCAGAATGACAGGTAGTCCCTGCCATCGATGCGAACCGTCACACCCTGTGGCGTATCGACGACCAGACGGGTGCGATACAGGTTATGTTCCCTGCGTGCCTGCAGCTGTCTGGCAAGGTTTTTCATATCAAGGGCAAAACAACCCTGCAGGAGCATCGTCCCCGCCGCGAAGATTCGTAATCGCGCCGGGGACGCCGCTCCTGCAGGTAATTATTATATTATTGTGGTGGATAGCACACCCACCATCACGCCGGGTGCAGCCCCAGCTTTGCAAACAGGGCATCATCCCTTGCGGTATCAGGATTGCCGGTGGTCAATAATTTCTCGCCATAGAAAACAGAGTTTGCACCAGCGAAGAAACACAGCGCCTGCATCTCGTCCGACATTTCAGCACGGCCGGCTGACAGGCGCACATAAGCGGCCGGCATCAGAATACGTGCCGTTGCAATAGTGCGCACAAATTCAAGCGGTTCAATCCCAGGCTGCTCATCGAGCGGCGTGCCTGCCACCTTTACCAGCTGATTGATCGGCACACTGCCCGGATGTTCCGGCAGGTTGGCCAGCTCACACAGCATCGACACCCGGTCGGCACGGCTTTCACCCATGCCGACGATGCCACCGCAACAAACACTGATACCGGCATCGCGAACATGCGTCAGCGTATCCAGCCGGTCATCGTAGGTGCGCGTGGTAATGACGTCGCCGTAGAATTCCGGCGAGGTATCCAGATTGTGGTTGTAGTAGTCCAGGCCGGCCTGCTTCAGTGCCGCTGCCTGTGATGCATCCAGCATGCCGAGCGTCGCACAGGTTTCCAGTCCCTCCGCACGTACCCGGCCCACCATCTCCAGTACCCGCTCAAAGTTCCTGCCCTTTGGGTTGCGCCACGCTGCGCCCATGCAGAAGCGAGATGCACCCGCCTGTTTCGCACCTTTGGCGGCCGTCACCACGGCATCGACATCCATTAGCCGCTCGGGCTCCAGCCCCGAGTCATAGTGCACACTTTGGGAACAATATTTACAGTCTTCCGGACAACCACCGGTCTTGATGCTCAGCAGGGTGCTGACCTGTACCGCATTCGGATCAAAGCGTCGCCGGTGGATCGCCTGTGCCTGAAACAGTAACTCGTTGAAAGGCAATTCAAAAATATTCCCGACCTCGGCGAGCGACCAGTCATGTCGCACTGCAGTTTCAGGATTTTCCGACAGACAGGCTGATTGATTATTCATAGGCTTGGACCATACAGATTTCCGAAATCGGGACTATGGGGCCGATTATTTTTTCTGTCAACCCAAACGAGACCATATGGTTTACAAGCTGACGCAATGGTTGCGAGCCCTGTTCCCTTCACATTGCCGGCTTTGCGGCACTGCGACCAGGGCTGTGCCTGACCTGTGCAGGTCCTGCCGGGAAGACGCGCCCTGGCTGGAAAATGTCTGCTCCCGGTGCAGCTTTCCCCTGCCAGCCTGCCGGGATGATGCCCTGTGCGGTCGTTGCCAGAAACTGGCACCGGCATTTGATGCAACCACGGCATTGTTCCACTACCGTCCACCGATTGACCACCTGATAAAACGACTGAAATTCTCGAACGAACTGGCCATCAGTCCGCTGTTGTCCGGCTTGCTGGCAAACCGGCTGGTAGCCCGGGATGCAGCCCTGCCCGCGTTACTCATTCCCGTTCCGTTGCACCACACACGTCTGCGTGAACGCGGTTTCAACCAGGCTACAGAACTGGCACGCGGTGTCGGCCGCAAGCTGAATATCCGGATCAGTCACCGGCTGTGTGCGCGCAACAGGAATACAGCACCGCAGTCCCTGCTGACGCACAATGCACGCCGCCTGAATTTACGCAATGCCTTCACGGTTACCACTGACAGGGTTCCGGGACATGTCGCCATCATTGATGACGTAATGACCACCGGCCATACAGCTAGCGAACTGGCGCGGGCACTGAAACGCGCCGGCGCCAAACGGGTCGAAGTATGGGTAATTGCACGGGCGGGATAAGTGTATGCCAGGGTAGTGTGATTTTCATGCAGCCTGGGTAAACATATAGTCAAACAGGATCCCCAGGAAGATCACTGCACCAAACCAGTTATTATTTAGAAAGGCCTGAAAACAGGCCTCGCGCTCACGGAACCGAATCAGGTATTGCTGCCAGGCCAGCAGCCCGGCGGCCAGCAGCACACTCAGGTAATAGATCATGCCAAGCTCTGCCTGGTGACCGATCATTAACAGGCAGGCCAGCAACATCACCTGGATGATCCCGATGATCTGCCGGTCAGACTCGCCAAACAGCAGCGCTGTCGATTTCAGTCCCAGCACCCGGTCATCCTCACGATCGACCATTGCATACATGGTGTCATAGGCGGTCGCCCACAGCACAGTACCCACAAACATCAACCAGGCTATTTGCGGCACACTGCCGGTTTGTGCAGCAAAGGCCATCGGCACCGACCAGCCAAATGCAATGCCCAGGAAAACCTGTGGCAGGTGAGTAACCCGCTTCATAAACGGGTAAATCGCTGCCAGCAATGCCCCGATCACGGACAGACCGATGGTCAGCAGATTCAACTGCAATACCAGCACGAAGGCCAGCAGACACAAGATGGCAAACAGTATCTTCGCCTCCCCCGTACTTACCCGACCGGTTGCCAGTGGTCGATTCTGGGTACGCGACACATGGCGATCAAAATCACGGTCGGCATAATCATTAATCACACAACCTGCAGAACGCATCAGGATGACGCCTGCTACAAAGATCAGCACTATCTTCAGGTCCGGTTTCCCTTCACTGGCGATCAACAAGGCCCAGAGTGTTGGCCATAACAGCAGGAAAATACCGATCGGCTTGTCCAGTCGCATCAGGCTGGCATAATCACGCAGACGAGTGAGTTTTGATGCTGACATAGTCATCGTGCTACGCCCGTCCGGGCTCGATCCATACTTGGCAAGCAGGCAATCACATTTCTCATCGACTTCTCCAGCAGGGTACCACCGGCCTGTCCGCCGGAAAATCAGGTAAAAATATTTCACTTACCAGCAACGGCTTGCCGGACATCCTGAATACCGAGCGTCTGCCCCAGATGGCAGCAGGCCGTTGCCGCATATGACCGGTGGCCGCCGCATACACAGCGTGCCCCGGCAAGAGTTCAGCCAGCTCAACGATCCCCCGACGCATGCCGGGGTCTGCAAACAGCATGCCGCCCAATGGTCGTGTACCGAGACCTGCAAGGCGCTGTAATTTACCACGCAGAGAGGTAACCGGTATAACCGTCCGCGCATAAACCCACGGGGTTCCACCACAAACCAGACGCACCTGCCGGACAATGGCCATGTCCCTGGGCCGCATGCCCAGCACCTGCGCCTCATCCAGGCGGGGCGTATCCTGGACCTGCGACAATACCTGCACCCTGAATCCCCTTGGGCACAACTGCTGCAGGCGCAGGGTCAATGACGCCCTGTCAAGCAACCAGTCAGACAGGTTCGCGGGTATGCTGCTGCGCAGGAAGCAGTGATGCGGTTTCCAGCGGGTAGCGCTGTTGTTCGAAGCAACTATTCTCAAAACAGATTATAACCAAGGTTCAACGGGCCGGGATTATCGCATGATTGAGCACCCGTTTCTCAAACCATGTATACCCTGCAGGAGCGGCGTCCTCGCCGCGATTCGCGCCGGGGACGGCACTCCTACAAGTGTTTTTTAAAATATCGGAATACCTCGGACCTCACACCTCACCATAATCCACCGCCTCACCCAGCCAGCGACGAATCAGTGGAGAGACATTCTCCGGCGCCTGCGCCAGCAGTTGGCCCGCCGCCTGTTCCACGGCTGTCAACAGTGCCTCGTCGCGCAGTAAATCGGCAATATGGAATTGCATCTCGCCGGTCTGGCGCGTCCCCAGCACTTCACCGGGGCCCCGCAATTCCATGTCACGGCGCGCGATCTCAAAGCCATCGCCGGTTTCCCGCAGCACGGCCAGACGTTCCCGCCCGGCATCGGACAGTGGCGGCTGGTACAACAACACACAGTTACTCTGCAGACTGCCACGGCCGACGCGGCCGCGCAGCTGGTGCAGTTGCGCCAGCCCCAGTCGTTCGGGATTCTCGACTATCATCAGCGACGCATTCGGGACATCAACCCCGACCTCAATCACGGTGGTCGCCACCAGCAGATCAAGTGTACCCGCCTTGAATGCCGCCATGATGGTTTCCTTTTGTGCCGCCTTCATCCGGCCATGCACCAGTCCGACGCGCACCTCCGGTAAATATTCATCAAGGAATTCTGCTGTCTTCTCGGCGGCCTGGCATTGCAAGGCATCAGACTCTTCAATCAGCGTACAGACCCAGTAGGCCTGTTGCCCGGCGGCACAGGCCTTGCGCACGGACTGAATCACTTCGGCACGCCGCTCCTGGCTGATTGCCACGGTCTTCACCGGTTGCCGCCCGGGCGGCAACTCGTCAATGACAGAGGTATCCAGGTCTGCATAGACCGTCATGGCAAGCGTGCGTGGAATCGGAGTCGCCGTCATCACCAGTTGATGCGGCCGCAACCCTTCCTGACGGCCTTTATCACGCAGTGCCAGGCGCTGGTGCACGCCAAAACGATGCTGCTCGTCAATGATCACCAGCCCCAGCCTGGCAAACTCCACCTCCTCCTGAAACAGGGCATGCGTGCCAACGACCACCGCAGCTGCCCCGCTACTGATCGCCTGCAAGGCAGACTGACGCGCCTTGCCCTTCGATTTCCCGGCATGCCAGACAACCGGAATACCCAAAGGCTGCAGCCAGTCGCTGAAGCTGCGGAAATGCTGTTCAGCCAGCAGTTCCGTGGGCGCCATCAGGGCAACCTGGTACCCGGCCGGTACCACGGTCAGGGCCGCACAGGCCGCCACCACCGTTTTACCGGAACCGACATCCCCCTGAACCAGGCGTGCCATCGGGTGCGGCCGTGACAGATCCTGCTGCAGTTCGTTGATAACCCTGATTTGTGCACTGGTCAGCCTGAACGGCAACGACTTGATAAAGGCATCCATCAGTTCATGCTTGCCGGCAAAGGCCATGGCCGAGGTATGTTCGGCACGCAGGCGCACGCGTCGCAAACTCAGGTGATGCGCCAGCAGTTCTTCAAAAGCCAGTCTTTGCTGGGCCGGATGCCTGCCGGCAGCCAGCATCTCAATCGACGCAGTCGGTGGCGGACGATGCACATACTGCAGTGCGGCCTGCAGAGATGACATCCTGAAAGAGCTGACCAACTCAGCCGGCAGCCAGTCGATCAAACTGCCCGCACCGTTAGCATGACTGCCGTCCAGGAATTCCAGCGCCTGCCCGGTGAGTGACCGCAAGGTCAATTGGTGCACGCCTTCCGTTGCAGGATAGACGGGAGTCAGATGCTCTTCCACTGTCACGTCATCGGTTGCCGTCAGCAGGCGGTACTCGGGGTGAATCATTTCCAGGGAAGCTGCGCCTCCACGTACTTCCCCGTAACAGCGAATCAGCTTGCCACGTTCAAAACCGGCCTGCTGTGCGCCACTGAAGTGGAAAAAACGCAGTGTCAACGCACCCGTCCCGTCGCTGATGCGCACCAGTAATGAACGCCGCCGCCCAAACCGCACCTCTGCAAGCTCGACCTCACCGGCTACCGCAGCAAACTGCCCGGGACGCAAGGCACCCATCGGCAGCACGCGGGTACGGTCTTCATAGCGTGACGGCAAATGGAACAGCACATCCTGAACAGTCCGCATGCGCAGCCGTTCCAGTCGTTCCGCCACCCGCACGCCGACACCCTTGAGTACCGTCACGGGGAGTTGATCAAGATTGTCGGTTTTTTCAGGCAAGTTTAATGATGGGTGCGTCGCTGCGCTC
>DMKK01000121.1:0-1909 GCA_003454335.1 Gammaproteobacteria bacterium
TTTGGGCAAGAGGGAGCGGGGATCTTTATCGCACCCGCTGTGATCGAGGCAGAAGTGGAGTGGCAGTATCAGGTGGCTGCGATTGGTCAGATTGACGAAGTGAAAGAGCGATTCTACGCCATATCCGTCGAACGCAGGGTCACGCACCCCGTCGTCTCCACCGTGGTGGAGGCAGCCCGTGAGTCACTGTTTACCGATGAATAGCCTTACGAGGTCATGACCATGAATATCAAGCGCCGCATGCGAATTGTTTTATTCCTCGGGCTGTTGGTTGCCGTCACGTTGGCTATTATCTATCGCGACCAGTTTGATGCCGCAGCACTCGAGGCCTGGGTGCGTGACGCAGGGCCGGTTGCACCGCTGCTGTTCATGCTGATTTATGCCTTGGCAGCCGTCCTGTTCCTGCCCGGCTCAGTCCTCACTCTGGCCGGTGGCGCCTTATTCGGACCGGTACTGGGAACTCTCTATAACCTGACCGGCGCCACGCTCGGCGCCACCCTGGCCTTCCTGATTGCCCGTTATCTGGCCTCGGACTGGGTCGCCGAAAAGACCGGTGGTCGCGTAAAACAATTAATAAACGGTGTCGAGGGCGAGGGCTGGCGTTTTGTCGCCTTCGTACGTCTGGTGCCGTTGTTCCCGTTCAACCTGCTGAACTATGCGCTGGGGCTGACACGCCTGCGCTTGCTGCATTATATCCTTGCGACCTATGTGTTCATGGTGCCAGGCGCCATTGCCTACACTTACCTGGGTTATGCCGGACGTGAGGCAGTTGCCGGTGGTGAGGGCATGATCCAGAAAGGGATGCTGGCACTGGCATTGCTGGCCGTGGTGGCCTTTCTGCCGCGCCTGATCGGCAACCTGCGCCGTGGTCCCATGATAAACACAGATGATTTCAAGCGACGGCTGGATACCAACAAGAGTTTGCTGGTACTTGATGTGCGTACAGCAGCAGACTTCGTCGGTGAGCAGGGACATATTGACGGGGCCGTGAACATACCGGTTGAGGAACTGCGTCAGCGCATGGCTGAGCTGGGTGATCAGCAGGAGTACACGGTTGCGATTGTGTGCCGTACCGATAAGCGTTCCGCAAAGGCAGCGCTGTTACTGACGGAAGCAGGCTTTGCTGACGTGCATGTTGTGCGCGGCGGCATGACAAAGTGGATAGAGGCGGGACTGCCGGTAGTCTAATTGCGAGGATGCAGTCGCTGCATTTAAAAAACTCTANNCTTGGAGTCGGACACCAGTCGCCCGATTACCAGTGGTGGCACGGCCAGCCAGCACTGGATGGAGACCTGCTGCGTATCAAGGGCGCTGTGGGTGAGTTGTATCGTTCATTCGGCTATTGAATATTTATTAACGAAGAGGACGGTTATTCAGGCTGAATGATCGGTTCGAGTCCTGCGTCGTCTGTCAGGGAAAACAGCAGGCCTTTTTCGACCCAGATGCGAACTGTTATACCTTTGACGTTGACGGTAACCGGTGCATTACCCTGTTCCAGTACTGGTAGTGGGCCAAAAATGTCCTTGCGGTATTCGGACTGGTACAGGGTCTGGAGGCGGTTGCTGTAGGGTACTGTGATGCGTAGCTGTGCCGCGGGCACACTCTGTATCGAGCAATAGCGGCCACCCACCAGTTCGAGGTCTGCGCTGGCCAGTAGTGTGCTTTCCACGGGCACAAACTCCAGGTCGGTAAAGTAGCCGCGGATGCCCTCCATGTTGTCTGTTTCCACGTCGAGCGGCTTCAGCTTGATGTGGTTGTGTGCTACCTCCAGGGCGATTCGTTCCGTCATCGGGACGTTATCCATGGGTCCTGGCGGGAACAGCACGGTGATTACCAGAAATGCGGCAATAGTGGCGACCACTGACCCGGCGATCAACGGTCTTGTTACCGGGTGACGCGCTGTGCGTCG
>DMKK01000121.1:1938-8062 GCA_003454335.1 Gammaproteobacteria bacterium
AGACGTTCGAGCCGGTCCTGCGACAGTGCACGCTGTTCGAAATGCTCACGGACGGCCTGTTTCAGCGGACGGTTCATGTTGCTGCGCCTTTTTCCATACCGGTTTCTGTGGATTCCTGATGCCGGATGATTTTCTGACGCAGGCGGTGAATGCGGGATAGTATGGTACCGCGCGGGCAGTCGGTGCGCATGGCGATTTCCTGTGCGGTATAACCTTCCACGGCCCAGAAGAACAGCAGTTCCCGTTCCATGGGTTCCAGCAGGGCCATGATGGATTCAGCGTCTACTTCAGCAATGACGAGGTCTTCCAGCACCCGTGGATCGATATTGACGGGCTGGTTGTTATTAGCGTCAAAACTGACCGTTGGATGGCGGTGGTCACGGCGATATTGATCGATAAAGCGGTTGCGCATAATGCTTTGTACATAAGACATGGCGGCAGCGGCGTTGACCGGTGCCTTGCGCAGGCTGACTTCAAGGGCGTCCTGCAACAGGTCATAGGCCGCATCCTCGTCATGAGTCAGTGAAAACCCGTAGCGGAACAATCGCTGCAATGTCGATTGATCCAGCATCTATGGATGCTCCCGGAGACCGGTTTTTTCTGCAGCCATCGCCGTAATCCAGCCACACTGGATCAGTCCTGGCAAGATCCGGGGAATCATGTTCGTGTGATCTTGACGGGTGCCGGTGATGTGTCCAAGGGTTATTCCTTGCTGGCAGGCGGCAAGTACCTCGAAGGTGTATGCATCTACCCGTTCGACCCGGATCTGGAATGCCGGTCGTGACACCACCAGGTACTCGGGCAATTCAGCGGCCTGAACTTCAGTTGCTGCATTATCGGACAGATTGGTTGCGCGGATCGCCATCACAGGATAGTCCGATTGCAACAGGCCCACGCTATGGCCGAGTTGAAACCGGAAGGTCTCCTGCACGTCTTGACTGGCTTTGGCCAATGTCCTGAAATCGAATGGCGGATCATCCTCTGCATAGTAAGCAGTATGGCAAAGCCATTCGAGGTGGGCGAGCTCACCCAGGTAACGGAAGTCTGAAAATGCCGTCAGTGATTGCGTCCACTCACCGAGGAAGTCACTGAAGGCGGCACCATAGTGGTTCAGATCTGGTTGAACTGAGGGGCTGTGTTCGATGAACCGGTGTGCAATATTGTTGAAACAGGTTTCTCCCAGGATGCGGAAACAGGCCGGGTAGGTTGCCGCAAGTGACTTGACGCACGCGCCGGAGACATTGTTTCCGTAAATATGCAGAGCCAGTTCGTGGGGGATACGGTCATTTTCGCACATCAGGTGCCTGGCACGCGTGCGCTGAGCTGCACTGCAACGCGGCTTCAAGCATGCGGAAAACAGGGATTCTGTTTGTGCAAGATTCATCGGGACCTGCATGTAACTTCGGTACTGCATGCCTCGCGGATACGCTCGGCCTGTGCCGCTTCATCCAGCAGGATATCCAGTGCGGGGATATCGTTGTCCCATTCGATCAGCACCGGGATATCCGGCAGTTGCCGTATCACCTCCGAGAACAATGCCCAGACGGGGTCCGCTACCCGGTTATTGTGTGCGTCGATCAGGTAATCGCCCTTGTCTTCATAGCCGGCCAGGTGAATTTCACGGATGCGTTCCTGTGGTAGCTGACTAATAAAATCACCTGCCGGGTCGCCATGGTTGACCGCGTTGACGTAGTCATTGTTGACATCAAACAGCAGATCGCAGTCGGCTTCCCCGGCCAGGGCGGCGAGAAATTCCGGCTCGGACAGTGTCGAGTGACGATAAGTCAGATAGCTCGATACATTTTCCACTAGCAGGCGTATGCCGAGAAAGTCCTGCACACGCCGGACACGCTCAGTTACATGCCGTAATGCTTCCTCGGTATATGGGAGCGGTAGCAGATCGTGATACTGGTGGCTGGCGTGACTGCTGAAGCACAGGTGATCCGATACCAGTACCGGTTCATACGTCTGCATCAGTCGTTTGATTGTGCGCAGGTAGTCATAGTCCAGCGGGTCCGTGCCGCCAAGTGACATGCCGACACAGTGGAGTGTAATTGGGTAATCGGCACGGACAGCCGCCAGCTGCCGCGGGATCAGGCCGCCGGATGCGGTGTGATTATCGGCCAGGATCTCGAACCAGGGTACCAGCGGTTGCTGTGACAGCACCCGGGTGATATGCGCACTGCGCAGTCCCAGGCCAGTGCCCGTCAGCCCCTCGCCGGTTGTCCACTGTGTGGCAGTGGCGGGTTGTCCGTCCATGTCAGGCTACTTGGCCGGTTTGACCGCCACGACACTTCCACCGGTGATTTTGGTGCAGGTGCCTTTCGGGACATACACCCATTCATGGTCGGCATTATCGAGTTTTGCCTGGCTGGCGCACTGGTGGCTGCCATCGAGCGCGCCGCAGTCATTCATACCGGCCTTGGCGATACCGGCACATTTTTCCCAGCTTTTTGGCTGGTCCGGGACCGCCCAGGCGTTGCTGGCCGCTAGCGTCGTGCCCACTGCCATAATGCCGGCAATTGTTGCATGCAATACAGGGTTTTCCTTTTTCATGATCGTTCTCCTCTTGAAGACCAGAGTCTGGACCAGATGGGGCCATTACTACTCAAGACGAACCAGTACGTGATTTGATTGCGACAACAGTCGTTCGAGTATTAAACGAGTTCTTGAGAGTTCCCGGCTGAAGGGCACAATAAGAGGCATTTAATGATGAGCGATACCATGGGTTCGATGCTGGGCGAGCAGACCAAAATGCTGGATCGCATCGACGACCGGCTGGACTGCGATAACTATCTGTCCTGAAACCGGAATTTTCCGTGTATGACTGTGCAGCGGACAGTGCAAGTAAGTAGTAGCACTGATAGAGCGCACCCGGAACTTTTGCTAAGGTATACCTGTTAGTAGCGATATTTGGATATCGCGACAGAGGGGGGTGTCATGAATTCAAGATTTGTAGCGGAAAAGGACTGTGTCTGGTGTGTCGCGGCAACCACACTGGAGAAAAAAGTCACGGGCTTGAAGTCTGTAGTGGGTAAAACCTGTGTCTGGTGTGTTGCGGCAGCTATGGCAGCGCTGACTTTGCTGGCGGTTATCTGGACGGTGATTCTCATCAGTAATTAATAATACAAAATAGCCCTAGCTGGTCACGAGTCCTGCTGCCAATAGCTCTACGCAGGCTCCTGCCGGGGTGAACAGAAATTCTTGATGTGGTGGCGCTTCCAGGTTGAACCCGGCATAATTTCGCCAGAGACGGTTGACTTGATAACATGAAGCGAACACAGGAAATTTTCCAATCGGTGCGCCCGGAAGGGGCGGAAGGGCGCGAGCGTGAACATAATCGGCGCCTGCCACTGAAGCTGTTACCATCAATCGCAACGAACATTCGGCGAAAATCAACAGAGAGATGAATCCTGATACTGAGTCAGTCGCTCAGTGGTCGCATAAGTGAGTATGCCGCCGTCAGGGCTCTGCGCGTCGCGATAAACATGTACAAACCTGGTGGAGCTTTAACATGTACGGAACAACCGGTTTAATTTCCAGTCTTCTGGGCGCCTATCATATGTCCGAGGTGTCCATGCGTTACAGCCAGTTTATGCCGCGTGCTTACAATCTGGCAAAATCACTGGGGTTCAAGCAGGGCAAGATTATGCCATCCCGGGCCTTTTGTTCCGATGAAAGCCAAGGATACCCGATAATATTGATTGCCAAACATTTTGGCATCTTTCCTTTTAATCATGGCATGGTCGGTGGCATTGTCGCTACCGACAGACATGCCCCGCATGCACATCACGGCAAGGACCTGGTCATTATCCAGGCCAGTCATGTCGGTTATGACCCGGAAAAGAGTGCGTTTGGCATTTATCGCCGGCTACAGACAGAGGCAAACAGCGAGACGTCCAATTGCGGAAAAATTTGTGGTGCTCTGGACTGGTATCTGCACGAATATGCGTTTGCGCGTAATAATATATTTCTTTACCAGGAGCAGGGTGAATATAAAGTAGTGATCGACAACCTGCTGTTGCATGCGGAACGTGATGAAGGGCTGCTGCTGCAACTGGATAGAATTGTACAAGTGGATACCCGGGGCAATCCAGTGCCTGAATTATCCCGCAGTACAGCAAAAGTATTTTCCGCTGCACCGGCTTTACTTGATGATCTGGAAGGCTACGAATGGAAGTCTGGTGCTGGTGAAGCGATCGGCGATCGACTGCATCCACGGTTTTTCTTTTATAAACGCAAGATCAGTCAACATACTGAAGGACGCGATCATCTGGAGAGAAACCTTCTGGATGTAATGCCAAATGTGGTGACCTCGCAATGGCCGGCACTCACGGCAGCCCAGGCAAACACCCAGGTAGAGTTTGACAGGACTTTCAGGACTATCGTCCAGGAACCGGCATACCGGGATAAAAAGATCCTGTTTATATCAGGGTTGAATGTTGATATTTCACCTCAGGAAGGGCAGGTATTTCCGCTAACAAAATTCATTCCCTGGGCTGCTTACGTTCAGGATGAATATGGCCATCATCAGACCTGGGAACAGGCAGAACTGTATGAGCAGCTGCAGTCGCAATCAACAAATAATCCGGATCAGATCGATCTGGAAACGGCCATTGAGATGATGGAGCGGGAGAAAGAAATACGGTTGCCGTTCTGAGCAGACCGGAGGTGTATCCCGGTCCTTCCTGAGTGCCTTATGTAGTGCCCTGAACAGTACGCGGGTTCCTGCATTTATCCAGGGCTCCGGCAAGCAGGTGGTCGAGGTGCAGGGCGTTACTGGCATGTGGAATGGCATCAGTGCTCCAGATGTGACTGACACCAGCCCGGCGCAACCGCGCTTGCGCGTCACCCGCGAACAGGGCATGGGTGACCAGTACAGAGATACTGGCGGGATCAAAAGCTGCCAGGGCCAGCGTTGCCGCTTCGAGTGTGTGACCGGTGCTGGCAACGTCATCAACCAGCACGATATGCCGGTTGCGGTAGTCTGCTTTTGGCAGGCTGACGCGCACCTGCTTATCGCCGAACCTTTGCTTGTGTGCGATACAGTAATCGAGGTCTCTGTCACGGGCAATGGCGGCGACCCATTGTTCAGACTCTTCATCCGGACCCACGAGGAAGGGAGTGTCGAGCTGTTTTCCTATAAATGCGGACATGACGGCAGTGGCGCTCAGGTTGATTGCCGGGTTGACGGGCACGGCATCCTGCAACTGGTGTACCCGGTGCAGGTGCGAGTCCACAGTAATCAGTGCGTCGATCCATTGTGACAGCAGGGTGCCGACGATACGCTGGCTGACCGCCTCGCCGGGATGAAATGCCTTGTCCTGTCGCATATAACAAAGATAAGGGGCAACCAGTGTAATGTGCCTTGCACCCAACTCCCGGGCGGTTGCCGCAGCCAGAACAAGTTCCAGCAACTTGCTGTTGGGATGGTCCAGCGCTCGGCATAGAACGATATATTCGGGGAGTAGTTCGGGTAGCCGCAAACGGGTTTCGCCATCCGGAAAATGATGAATCAGTGCATCCGCATAGGGCATGCCTGCTGCCCTGGCCAGCCGTTGTGCCGCTTTCCGGTAATCGGGGAAGCCAATTACCAGACTGCCAGCGTTCAGTAGTGCAGACAATACGACATCCTTATTTACGGGTTGGCCCGCTAGTCTCTGTCCGGTAGCCACTCGCATTTGCTGCTGCTTCGCAGGCAAAGCGGAAATCCGCGGNNAAATTCAGCATGAATGGTATACAGGGGATCGCCCTGTTTGACCTGCTCACCAAGTTTGCGGTGCAGTTCGACACCGGCGCCAGGGTCCATGGGGGCACCGGCCAGGCGCGCGATGTGTGCCATTTGCAGGTTATCGATGCCGGTAATCGTCCCTGATACACCCGCCAGCACCGGCTGTTGCCGCTTGCCCGGCACCGCGGTTTCGGGGTTTTCTCCCTGTGCCTTGATGATGGCTTCCATCTTGGCCAGTGCGCGGCCGGAGTCCAGAATATCGCGGGCAATCACATAACCCTGTCCGCCGCGCACATCGGGATCGAACTCCAGGATTCTTCCAGCCAGTTGCAGCGCCTTCTCACGCAGATCAGCCGGCGCCTCAGGATGATTGTTCAGGATCTGCATGACATC
>DMKK01000284.1 GCA_003454335.1 Gammaproteobacteria bacterium
CCGCAGTTTTATTTTCGGACGACGGATGTGACGGGAGCGTGTGATTTGCCGGAAGGTGTCGAGATGGTGATGCCTGGAGACAACATCAAGATGACGGTATCGCTGATAGCGCCGATTGCGATGGAAGACGGGCTGCGTTTTGCGATTCGTGAAGGTGGCCGCACGGTGGGTGCCGGCGTGGTCTCGAAGGTAATAGAGTAATTAATTGCAGGAGCGGCTTTTAGCCGCGAAATTCGCGCCTGCAAGGCGCTCCTGCACTGATTTTTTGAATTGAGTGACTATTGATTATGAGCAACCAGAGAATCCGGATTCGTCTTAAGGCCTTCGATCATCGACTGATCGACCAGTCTGCGGCGGAAATTGTCGAGACAGCAAGGCGTACCGGTGCGCAGGTTCGTGGACCGATCCCGCTGCCTACCCGTAAAGAGCGTTTCACGATACTGATCTCACCGCATGTGAACAAGGATGCGCGTGACCAGTACGAGATCCGGACACACAAGCGTCTGATGGATATTGTAGACCCGACGGACAAGACGGTTGATGCGCTCATGAAACTGGATCTCGCCGCTGGCGTGGATGTTCAGATCAAGCTGAATTGATTGGCTGCTTGACTGACTGGACTTAATTGAATTAGGGCATTAAGGCAATGACTATCGGAATAGTAGGACGTAAAGAAGGTATGACGCGCATCTTCAAGGAAGATGGAAGCGCTGTGCCTGTAACGGTGCTGTCGGTGGAGCCCAACCGGGTGACGCAGCTCAAGACTGTCGAGAACGATGGCTACCGGGCACTGCAGGTCACTACCGGTTCACGGCGGGCCTCGCGGGTAACAAAGCAGATGGCCGGGCACTATGCCAGGGCCGGATCGGAAGCGGGCCGTGGTCTCTGGGAGTTTCGTCTTGATGATGGCGAAGGTGCAGAGATCGAAGTCGGTAACGAGGTCAAGGTGGAGATGTTCGAGGAAGGTCAGAGCGTCGATGTTATCGGTACCTCGATTGGTAAGGGTTATGCCGGTGTCATCAAGCGTCACAATTTCCACATGCAGGACGCCACGCACGGCAACTCGATTTCGCACCGTGCGCCGGGTTCAATCGGGCAGTGTCAAACGCCCGGGCGTGTCTTCAAGGGCAAGAAAATGGCCGGCCACATGGGTAATGTGAGGCGTACTGCCCAGAATCTTGAGGTTGTGCGGGTCGACACGGACCGTAACCTGTTGCTGGTCAAGGGCGCGGTTCCTGGTTCAAAAGGCGGCGATGTCATTATTCAGCCGGCAGTTAAAGGAGCGAAATAATGGAATTGCAGCTGCAGGGTTCAGGTTCAGTAAAGGTCTCGGACGAGACCTTTGGACAGGAATTTAAAGAGTCGCTTATCCATCAGGTCGTTACGGCCTGTTTGGCAGGTGCCCGGGCCGGAACTGCGCAGCAGAAATCACGCTCGCAGGTCAGCGGCGGTGGTATAAAACCCTGGCGACAAAAAGGCACAGGACGTGCGCGTTCTGGTACTATACGCAGCCCGATCTGGGTTGGCGGCGGTACCACGTTTGCTGCGCGGCCGCGTGATTACACGCAAAAGATCAACCGCAAGATGTACCGTGCAGCGATGCGGTCAATTCTTTCGGAACTGGTACGCCAGGAACGGCTCGTTGCCATCGACACCTTCGGGGTTGATGCGCCAAAGACGCAACAGCTGGCCGGCAAGCTTGCAGAACTGGGGCTGGCCAATGTCCTGATCGTTACGGATGAGGCAGATGACAATCTGTACCTCGCTGCACGTAATCTGCCAGGGGTTGCCGTCTGCGATGCGACCAGTGCGGACCCCGTGAGTCTGGTGGGTTTTGACAAGGTGCTGATGACCAAGGGCGCCCTGGAGAAAATTGAGGAGCGCTTGTCATGAACCAGGAACGGATAATGAAGGTTTTGATCGCACCGATCGTCTCTGAAAAGAGTACCCGGCTTGCAGATGCACACCGGCAGTTCGTATTCAAGGTCGTTACGGATGCCAGTAAGCCGGATGTGCGCAAGGCGGTCGAGTTAATGTTTGACGTCAAGGTCGAAGCTGTTCAGATCGCCAATGTGCGCGGCAAGAGCAAGCGTTTCGGACAGTCGTTAGGTAAACGCTCTGACTGGAAAAAGGCTTTTGTGACCCTGGCCGAAGGGCACGATATTAATTTTATGGGAGCGGAGTAACACGCGGGTTAACTGCGTACTTCGTTTGAAAGGAACAGAACATGCCACTTATTAAAGCCAAACCAACTTCACCGGGGCGCCGGTTTGTTGTTCAGGTATCAACGCCCGGTTTGCACAAGGGTGAACCGCATGCGGCCCTGCTGGCGCCCAAGACACGCACGGGTGGCCGTAACAATGGCGGTCGAATCACGAGCCGGCATCGTGGCGGCGGACACAAGCAGCGCTACCGCATCATTGATTTCAAGCGTGACAAGATTGGTGTGCCGGCAAAGGTTGAACATATTGAATACGATCCAAACCGTTCTGCGCACATAGCCCTGTTGCTGTTTGCGGATGGCGAACGTCGTTATATCCTGGCACCCAGAGGCGTGAGTGCGGGCGACGAGATCCATAACGGCAGTGATGCACCGATCAAACCCGGCAATGCCATGCCCATGCGGAATATCCCCGTGGGTACGCTGATTCACAATATCGAGATGAAGCTGGGCAAGGGCGGTCAGATTGCACGCAGTGCCGGCAGCAGTGCACAGCTGGTGGCACGTACCGGTGAGCACGCAACCCTGCGCTTGCGCTCCGGTGAAATGCGCAAGGTGCTGGCAGATTGCATTGCCACGATTGGTGAGGTCGGAAATACAGAACACGGCTTGCGTTCGCTGGGCAAGGCCGGTGCCACCCGCTGGCGTGGCAAGCGCCCGACGGTACGTGGTGTGGCAATGAACCCGGTTGATCACCCGCATGGCGGTGGTGAAGGCCGGACAGCAGGTGGCCGTCATCCGGTCAGCCCCTGGGGTACACCGGCAAAGGGCTATCGTACACGCAGCAACAAGCGTACCGATGGCATGATCGTAAGACGTCGTAACAAGAAATAATGACTGAGGAATGTAAATAGTGGCACGTTCTATAAGAAAAGGTCCGTTTATTGATACC
>DMKK01000039.1 GCA_003454335.1 Gammaproteobacteria bacterium
GTCGGCAAGACCGTGACGCTGATGGAGCTGATTCGCAACATCGCGGTGGAACACAGTGGTTACTCCGTGTTCGCCGGTGTGGGTGAGCGTACCCGTGAGGGTAACGACTTCTACCACGAAATGAAGGAAGGCGGTGTGCTCGACAAGGTGTCGCTGGTGTACGGGCAAATGAACGAGCCGCCCGGCAACCGGCTGCGCGTGGCGCTTACCGGCCTGACCATGGCCGAGAATTTCCGCGACGATGGACGTGATGTGCTGATGTTCATTGACAACATCTACCGTTACACCCTGGCAGGTACCGAGGTGTCCGCACTGCTGGGCCGTATGCCGTCGGCCGTAGGCTACCAGCCGACACTGGCTGAGGAAATGGGCGTACTGCAGGAGCGCATTACCTCCACCAAGACCGGTTCGATTTCATCCTTCCAGGCTGTGTATGTGCCGGCGGACGATCTCACCGACCCGTCACCGGCCACCACCTTTGCCCATCTTGACGCCACGCTGGTATTGTCACGCAAGATTGCCGAGCAGGGTATCTACCCGTCGGTGGATCCGCTGGATTCCACCTCGCGTATTCTCGATCCCAATGTCGTCGGTGCGGATCACTACGATACGGCACGCGCCGTACAGGGTACGCTGCAGCGTTACAGCGAACTCAAGGACATCATCGCCATTCTGGGTATGGATGAACTGTCGGACGAAGACAAGCTGGTGGTTACCCGGGCGCGCAAGATCCAGCGCTTCCTGTCACAGCCGTTCTTCGTGGCCGAGACCTTTACCGGCACCGCGGGCAAGTATGTATCACTGAAAGATGCCATTGCCGGCTTCAAGGGAATCATCAATGGTGAATACGACGACCTGCCGGAACAGGCGTTTTACATGGTCGGTGGCATCGAAGAAGCCGTCGAGAAGGCCAAGGCACTGTAACGGACTGATAAGATGGCCATGACACTACACGTTGACATCGTCAGCGCTGAAGCCGAAATTTTCTCGGGAACAGCGACGATGGTCTTTGCACCCGCCGAGATGGGCGAGGTGGGTATTGCACCGCGCCATACTCCCCTGTTAACGCGCCTGAAACCCGGTGAAGTAAGGGTGCAAACACAGGAAGGCGAGGAGCTGTCATTCTTTGTTTCCGGCGGCATGCTGGAAATACAGCCGCATGTCGTCACGATCCTGTCGGATACTGCCATTCGGGCGGACCATCTGGATGAGGCCCAGGCACTGGAAGCCAAGGAACGCGCCGAGAAACTGCTCGCCGACAGGTCAGCCGATCTTGACTATGCCAAGGCGCAGTCAGAACTGGCCCAGTCCATTGCACAGCTGGCAGCGATCAAAAAACTGCGTGCAAGATCCTGATGGCCGAACAGATTGTAGAGCAGCACAAGGTCGTCTCTTTCGTTTACTCGATTGTTGATGCGTCCGGCGAACTGCTGGAACAGTCCGATTTGCCCATCAGTTATGTCCACGGTGGCAAGCATGACCTGTTCGAAAAAGTTGAACAGGGGCTTGATGGGTCCATAGTTAACGATATGGTTGAAGTCTCGCTGACACCGGACGAAGCTTTTGGACCCCATGACCCGGAGTTAACCTACACGGACAGTATCGAAAATGTGCCGGAGGAATTTCGTTCCGTGGGTGCCGAGGTCGAAATGATGAATGATCAGGGTGACTCCAGAAAATTCACGGTAACCCGGATCGAAAACGGCAAACTGACGGTTGATGGCAATCACCCCATGGCTGGCAAGGCCATCACCTTTCGTATCAAGGTCACTGCAATCCGGGATGCCACTCCGGCAGAGATAACCAATGGCGTTGAAGCCATGGAGATGCCGGTACTGCATTAAGCCGTACCCCGGCTAACACCGCGTTTCCTGCGAGGCGCACCTCGCCTAAAGCGCCTACTGTTGGTGCGGTCAAATGCTTCCCGGTTCGCTGAACGTGGCAATATCCTCTTGAAGGAGCACCGGGTTCCGGTATTCCAGAATCACAGCTTATAGCCGTTAACTGCGTGTATTAATTTGATTATTTGTTCCCTATGAGTCTAAGTATTATCATTCTGGCCGCAGGTCAGGGCACACGGATGCGCTCCGCACGTCCCAAGGTGCTACACCCACTCGCTGGCAGGCCCCTGCTGGCGCATGTCATCGATACCGCGCGAGCGTTACAAGGCTCTGATATTCACGTAGTTATTGGCCATGGCGCGGAACAGGTACAGGCGCTGATTCCGGATAGCGATATCCAGTGGGTGTTGCAGGCGGACCAGCTGGGAACGGGCCATGCTGTTGCCCAGGCAATGCCCGCCATAGCGGACGGCAATACGGTTCTGGTGATGTACGGCGATGTGCCGCTGGTGAGCAGGGAAACCCTGGAACCGCTGTGCAGCCTGGCCGCCCGGGGGATGGCGGCACTATTGACCGCCGAGCTGGATAATCCGGCCGGTTATGGCCGCATTCTGCACCATGCCGATGGCAGTATCTGCGGCATTGTGGAGGAGAAAGATGCCAGTTCAGCAGAGAAGGCGCTTCACGAAATCAATACCGGCTTTATTGCAGCACCGGCGGCACGCCTGCGTGGCTGGGTGGAGGCACTGGATAACAATAATGCCCAGGGTGAATTTTATTTGACGGATGTTATTGCCCGTGCGGTTACCGAGGGCACCAGCGTGCGTGGTGTCATGGCTGAAAATATCAATGAAGTACTCGGTATTAATGACCGCAGACAACTGGCCGTGCAGGAACGCTGTTTCCAGCAACGCCAGGCGGAGCGCTGCCTGCAGGCAGGTATCACATTGCCGGATCCGGCGCGTTTTGACCTGCGTGGCGAGCTGACTGCCGGCCAGGATATATATATCGATATTAATGCCGTTCTGGAAGGAAAAATTATCCTGGGAGACCGTGTTACGATCGGACCCAATGTCGTGATGCGCAATGCCACCGTGGGCGATGACGTAACCATTCTTGCCAACTGTGTCATCGAGGACGCGGAGATTGGTGCTGGCAGCCGCATTGGTCCCTTTGCCCGTCTGCGACCGGAGACCCGGCTGGCAGCGCACACGCATGTCGGTAATTTTGTCGAGATCAAGAAATCCGACGTGGGTGAGGGCTCCAAGATTAACCACCTTAGCTATATCGGTGATACCAGTATCGGGGCTGACGTGAACATCGGCGCCGGTACCATTACCTGCAATTATGACGGCGCCAACAAGCACCGCACCGTCATCGGCGACCGCGTGTTTATAGGTTCAGACACCCAGCTGGTTGCGCCGGTTGAGATACAGGCAGGTGCCACCATCGGTGCCGGTTCCACTATTACACGCGATGTGCCAGCCAATGAGCTGACACTGAGTCGCACACAGCAACAAACACATACCGGCTGGAAGCGACCGGTTAAGAAACCCAAAGGATAGGAATATGTGTGGAATTGTCGGCGCCGCCGCGCAGCGAAATGTCATCCCGCTACTGGTCAACGGCCTGAAGCGGCTGGAATACCGCGGTTATGATTCCGCGGGTGTGGCCGTACAGAGTCAGCAGGCGCGACTGGAACGGGTGCGCAAGGTTGGCAAGGTGGTCGAGCTGACCAATGCACTGGAGCACACGCCGGTCAGCGGCCAGACAGGTATAGCCCACACGCGCTGGGCCACCCACGGTGAACCCAGTGAGAAAAATGCCCATCCCCATGTTTGCCATGAACGTGTGGCCGTGGTGCACAACGGCATTATCGAGAATCATGATGATCTGCGTGCCCGACAGCAGCAGGATGGCTATCGCTTTACCTCGCAGACCGATACCGAAGTTATCGTGCACCAGATTCATCTCTACCTCGACCAGGGTCAGGATTTACTGGCAGCGGTCAGCTCGACGGTGAATGATCTTGACGGGGCCTTTGCACTGGGCGTCATCAGCAAGGATGAGCCCGGACGGTTGATTGCCGCGCGGCGCGGCAGCCCGCTGGTAATCGGTATGGCGGATGGAGAAATTCTGATTGCCTCGGATGTTGCCGCTCTGGTGTCGGAAACAAAAAACTTTATCTTCCTTGAAGATGGCGATGTGGCGGATATTGCCTGGGACCACATGACCGTTTATGACGCGACCGGTACGGTCGTGGAGCGCCCGGTCAAGTCATCCAGCGTTACCCTGGATGCGACAGACAAGGGCGAGTATGCGCATTACATGCTCAAGGAAATCTTCGAGCAGCCGCGCGCCGTTGCCGACACCCTGGAGGGTAGAATCGGTAGCCACCAGGTGCTGGAAGAGGCCTTTGGCGCGGGTGCCGCGGACATCTTTGACACGGTGGCCGGGGTGCACATTATCGCCTGTGGTACCAGTTACCATGCGGGTATGATCGGTCGCTACTGGCTGGAATCTCTGGCGGGCGTGCCCTGCAGTGTGGAAGTGGCCAGTGAGTTTCGCTATCGTCATCCGGTAGTGCGCAATAATTCATTGATTGTAACCTTGTCCCAGTCCGGTGAAACAGCGGATACCCTGGCCGGTCTGCAGGAAGCCAAGCGACTGGGTTACGGCCACTCGCTTGCTATTTGCAACGTCCCGGAAAGTTCCCTGGTACGTGCCTCGGACCTGGTCCTGATGACGCATGCGGGACCGGAAATCGGCGTGGCCTCGACCAAGGCCTTCACGACACAACTGGTTGCCATGTTGTTGCTGACTATCGTACTGGGCCGCCGTCATGCCATGTCTGCAGAGGCAGAAGCCCACCTGGTGAACGAGCTGCGCAGTGTGCCCGGCAAGATTGAACATGCATTAACCCTGAACGAGCAGATCAGGTCGCTGGCAAAGGAGCATTTTGGCGACAAGCACAATGCATTGTTCCTTGGTCGTGGTGCCCAGTTTCCGGTAGCCATGGAAGGTGCACTCAAGCTCAAGGAGATTTCCTATATTCATGCCGAGGCCTATCCTGCCGGTGAACTGAAACACGGCCCGCTGGCGCTGGTGGATGACAATATGCCGGTTGTCGTGGTTGCGCCCAATAACGAATTGCTGGAGAAGCTCAGATCCAACCTGCAGGAAGTGCGTGCACGTGGCGGCAAGCTGATCGTATTTGCCGATGCGGATGTTGGCATGATCAGTTCACTGGGGGTGACGGCATTGCCGGTATCGCCCACCGAGGACGGCATTGCACCCATTATCTTCTCGGTACCGCTGCAATTGCTGGCGTATCATGTGGCCGTACTCAAGGGCACCGACATCGATCAGCCACGCAACCTTGCCAAGTCCGTTACCGTCGAATAAGCAGAACCCCATACCCGCAATCCCTGGTTCACAAAGTTATCCGCTAGTCCTTCCATACTCCCTGAGAAGCCACACTCAAACTAAGCATTTGATATTCAAAGTATAGTTTGTTCTAATAATGATTATATGCTAATATAACCGGTTTATTGGAAAGGTGTCCGGACTTTTGGGTCGGGCAACAAAGGAGTAGAGAGTTGGATAAGGATTCAATGTTTTTCTGCATTCCCCAACAGGCTTATTTAAGTGTAAATACCTGCAAGAGTCTGCGTGAACGTCCAGTCGGCAAGGCGCCGGCCGGTGCCCCCCCCAAACTGATTGCCTGCGAAAAGTGTAATATGCACCCGCTGGTCGATATTGCCAAGGTTCCGTTGGTCACACTGGAGGCCTATCTCGGTGGCTCCAGGCCAAAGACAGTTAACCTGAATTCGCCGAAGAATAAAAAGCTGCTGGCTGGATTGCAGGAAGTTGCCTGACAGCAGTCCTAGGAGCCTGTCGGACTTAGGCAATCGTAGCGAGCATGATGGGAGAGCGAGAACAAATGGCCACAATTTTGAGGCGCATAGTGGGCCTACGTAACGATAAATTGGGGACATTTGGGCCGCTCTCCCATCAGCGCAGTAGATTGTTCCTAAGTCCGACAGGCTCCTAGTAGGTGTGATCTTTCCAGTTAGAGCCCCGACGCCGCTCCTTGCGTGACCGGCGGTCGGGGTTTTTATTGTCAAAGCGTACTTCCTGGCGCTGTTCACCTTGTTTGCGTCGATGCTGGCCGCGGTGGTCTTTCAGCCCCTTGAACTGACAGGTACACATGGCTGAGCTGCAGCCCTCCAGTGGCAGCTGCGGTGCTTCATCAAATGTGTATTGCCGGCCCAGCAGGGCTTGCGCTGCTTCGCAGCCGGCCTGGCCTATTTCCACTCCCCAGAACATCGAGTTGTTTTCCAGTTTATCCAGTCCCCCGAGTTTAGCCGGCGCCGCGGCCGCGGTATCCGTGGCACCCGTTGTGCGGCGGGCCGGTTTATGACGATGGGGCGGCGTCTGCTTGCCGCGCAACACCCAGAAAACACCAGCGACCAGGACGAGTATAACCAGCAGTACAATAAGTGCGTTCATCGTATTCCCTTCAATGACAATGTGGTTGGCGGCGACGGTGTACTGCCGCTACACTAAGTATCAGAGTCACCGGGCAATCGCAAGCCCTGCGGTGCAACTGGCAGTTTACCATCAGGCTATCAGCCAGCTTCGTTTTGATTTGCCAGCCCGGACTTCTCAGCAGTCGGTGCGATATCGCGCAGCAAAATTGTTTTCACAAGAGATTTTCTGACTGAGTGAAATACCCGTGTGTATTTCCGAGGGAAGAAAATTGCTTGTGGGAACAAAGATCAGGCGAGATCGTGTCGATTTGGTAAGGAATCCGGGCTAAAATCACGCTCCATGGATGTTTCAAGAATTATTGATCCGTTAAATGCTGCACAGCGTGAGGCAGTGTGCGCACCCACTGACCCTCTGCTGGTGCTCGCCGGTGCGGGCAGTGGCAAGACGCGGGTGCTGGTACACCGGATTGCCTGGTTGATCGATGCCGAGGGGCTGTCGCCCTACGCAATACTTGCGGTGACCTTTACCAACAAGGCGGCGGGTGAAATGCGCAGCCGTATCGAGGAGATGATCAAGGCACCGGTATCCGGCATGTGGGTCGGCACCTTCCACGGGCTGGCGCACCGGCTGTTGCGCAGTCACTGGCAGGAAGCCGGTTTGCCGCAGGGCTTTCAGATACTGGACTCCCAGGACCAGCTGCGTCTGGTCAAGCGTGCCATGCAGTCGCTGGAGCTGGACGAGTCGAAGTGGCCGCCGAAACAGATGCAGTGGTTCATCAACGGCTGCAAGGACGAGGGCCGGCGTCCGCAGCATATTGAACACCGCAATGATCCTTACCTGCAAACGCAGCTGGAGATTTATGCCGCTTACGAGGCGCTGTGCCAGCGTTCAGGACTGCTGGATTTTGCCGAGTTGCTGCTGCGCTCCCATGAATTGTGGCTCAAGTATCCTGCTTTGCTGGACCACTACCGGCAGCGTTTTCACCATATCCTGGTTGATGAATTCCAGGATACCAATGCCATTCAGTATGCCTGGCTGCGGATGCTGGCCGGTGATGCAGCCAATATAACGGTCGTGGGTGATGATGATCAGTCAATCTATGGCTGGCGTGGTGCAAAGGTGGAAAACATCCTGAGTTACCAGCAGGATTTCCGGAATACGCACGTCGTACGGCTGGAACAGAATTACCGCTCTACCGCGAATATCCTCAATGCAGCCAATGCCGTCATCAGCAACAATACCGGGCGCATGGGCAAGCAATTGTGGACGGAGGGTCATGACGGTGAGCCTATCCAGCTCTATACCGCGTATAACGAACAGGACGAGGCACGTTTTGTCGTTGATCGCATAGAGGATTACGTTGACAAGGGGAACGTGCGCAGCGATGTCGCGATTCTGTATCGTTCCAACGCCCAGTCGCGCGTGTTTGAAGAGCGCCTTATGCAGTGCGGTATTCCCTACCGGGTATATGGCGGCCTGCGATTTTTCGAGCGTGCCGAGATCAAGGATACGCTCGCCTACCTGCGTCTGACCTGTAATCGTGACGATGATGCGTCTTTTGAGCGCGTGGTGAATCACCCGACGCGCGGCATCGGCGGACGCACCCTGGATATCGTCAGGCAGCAGGGCAGGGAGGCCGGTACTTCACTGTGGCAGGCTGCCATCACGGTGGTCAACGAAAAGCGGGTGGCTGCACGTGCCTGCAATGCACTGCTGGTATTTTTGCAGCTCATTGATGAAATGGCTGCCGGGACAGACGGCCTGCCGCTGGGTGAACAGGTTGAAAATGTGATGCATCCCAGCGGACTGGTCGATCATTTTGGCAAGGAAAAAGGCGAAAAGGGGCAGACGCGCCTGGAAAACCTGCAGGAACTGGTCAATGCAGCGCGTGAGTATGAGGCGGATCCTGACAGCGACATGGATGCGTTACAGGAATTTCTCTCGCATGCCTCGCTGGAAGCCGGTGAAGGCCAGGCGGATGCCTGGGAGGACTGTGTGCAACTGATGACACTGCATTCCGCCAAGGGACTGGAGTTCCAGCTGGTGTTTTTATGCGGCATGGAAGATGGCCTGTTCCCGCATCAACGCTCGGTTGAAGAACAGGGCAAGCTGGAAGAGGAGCGCCGGCTTTGCTACGTCGGTATCACACGTGCACGCCAGCAGCTGGTGCTGTGCTGCGCGGAGCGTCGTCGCGTGTTCGGTTCTGAAACCTATTGCCTGCCATCACGGTTTATAGATGAAATCCCGAAGGCCCTGATTGATGAAATTCGCCCGCGCCCGGGACTGAGTACGCCGGGCCGCTCCCTGCCCTCCGCTCCGGTCAGCCCGGGTAAAAGTGCCGGCGGCCTGCGTCTTGGTCAGCATGTACGGCATCAGAAATTTGGTGACGGGGTAGTTACGAACTGTGAAGGTCAGGGCAGCAATGCCCGGGTACAGGTGAATTTCTCCACCGCCGGGAGCAAGTGGCTGGTGCTGGCCTACGCCAACCTGGAAAATGTCGGCGCCTGACAGCTCTTATTGAAGGTCGTGAATATTAGGGTTTTATGTAGGATGGGTAAAGCGCAGCGTATCCATCAGTAGCCTAATGTGTTTGAGCGATCGCGGTGGCGGGCTGGCCGAGGCGGATACCGCTGATCAGTACCTCGCCGGGGCGTCCCAGGAAGTGACCCTGAACCAGATCGATGCCCATTTCCTTCAACAGCAGCAGGGTTTCCTCGTTTTCAACGCATTCCGCAACGGTGACCTTGCCGAGCGCATGGGCAACCTGGTTCATGGATTCAACCATGGCCTGGTCAACCGAACTGTGTGCCATACCTTTTACAAAGGCGCCATCGATCTTGAGCTTGTCGACGGGCAGGTGTTTCAGATAGGCAAAGGATGAAAAGCCGGAGCCAAAGTCATCCAGTGCGAACTGACAGCCAATATCCTTCAGGGCTGTGATGAAATCCTCGGCAGCGGACAGGTTCTCGATGGCCGCTGTTTCGGTTATCTCAAAGGTTACCCGGCTGGGGTCGAGCCTGGCGGTGTCGAGCCACTCCCGTATCAACGGCAGCAGCGCGTCGTCTTCAAAGGCATGGCCGGACAGGTTGATGGAAAAGTTTGCCTTGTTTCCTGAATCATGCAGCTTGCCCAGCTGTTCGATGGCATGTCTGACGATCCAGCGATCCATACTGTGAATCAGGCCAAAGCGTTCAGCAGCCGGCATGAAGCCACCGGGCAGAATGATCTGGCCGTCATCGCAGACCATGCGTACCAGTACTTCATAGTCCTTCACTGTGCCATCTGCAGTTGCCACGATCGGCTGGTAGACCAGCAGGAAGCGATCATGTTCCAGCATTTCGCGAACGCGGGCGGCCCAGTTCATGTCAGCGGCCATATCGGCCTTGCCGAGGTCTGCAGGATCATACAGTGTGGCACGGTTGCGACCATGTTGCTTTGCCCTGTTGCAGGCGAGATCTGCGTGTGACAGTACATCTTCAGCCGTCGTTACGACGTTATCAATCATGACCACGCCGATGCTGCAGGTGATGTTGAAGTTCTTGTCCTCGGCAGTGTAGCGGTAGTCATCACACAGGGTGCGGAAGTTGTCTGCTGCGGTCAGTACATCCTGCTTGTTTATGTTGTAAAGCAGTAATGTGAATTCATCTCCGCCGAAACGCGCCAGCAGGTCGCCCTCGCGTACATGTGACGATAACAGGGCCGCGATGTCGACCAGCAGCCGGTCACCGGCAGCATGTCCCAGGGTGTCGTTTATGTATTTGAACTGATCGAGATCGATGTAGAACAGGGCACAGTCACAACCGTTACGGGCAACACGTGCAACGGTACGCTCGAGCTCTTCCTGGAAATAGTGCCGGTTGAACAGGCCGGTCAGGGGATCGTGTTCGGCATTATAGGAAAGCTGTTGCTGGAAGGCCTTTTGTTCAGTGATGTCGCGGGCCGTGCCGCTTATGCGGGTGACATTTCCGGCGGCATCCTTGTGTGAGCGGGCGCTGAAGCCGAGAAAGTGCGGCTTGTTTTCGCTGTCAATATGGACAGTTTCAAACTGTACCGTATCCTCGCCCTGACACAGCTTCTCAATGGCTTCCATGTCGACCGGCGGGTGCTCCGGTGAACGGTATTCATACAGACGATGCTGCAGCATGTCTGCCGGCGCATATCCGTAGATACTCGTACAGGCACGGTTCAGATAGGTAAAGCGGCCACCGGTGTCCATGGTCCAGATCATGTCATGCGACGTTTCTACCAGTTCACGATAGCGGCTTTCCGTTGCACGTAGCCGGTCTTCCATCGCCTTGTGCCGGGTAATGTCGGTAATCAGGCAGGTGAAAAACTGTTTGCCGCCAACGTGCATACTGCTGGTGCGCACCGACAGCTGTATGTGTGCACCATCGCGGCGACTGCCGCTGGTCTCAAATTCGGATTCGGCGGGATGCAACTTGTTGCCGGCAGTATGCATTGACGGCAGTATCCATGATATCGGGCGCTGCTGAATCTCTAGCATGAGGTAGCCAAACAACTTTTCTGCAGCCGGATTGAAGGTGTCTATAAAACCGTTATTGTCGATGACAATAACGGGTGTGGCGGCTGTCTCGACTACCGCCCGCATGTGTGATTCCTTTTCACAGAGACGCCGGAATAACCTGCTGAGTGTCTGGGTCATGAGACCAATTTCATCGGTCGACTGAGGTTTAAGTCCGGCAAGCTCGGCATGCAGCGAGGCGCCACTGCGCTTGATCAGCTCCTGTACCGGCTCCAGTGCCTGGGCAACACTGCGTACCGATAACAGGGTAATGATACCGGTGATGCAAACCAGCGTTAACCAGATGGCCATGTGGTCCGCTGTCAGGCTGCCATTTTGCTGCCAGTAGTAATTCATCAGCAGGGTATAGGACAGCAACGGTACAAATCCGCCCAGTAGCATGATCTTTGATTTCAGGCTGACCTGGATGGTACGCAGGCTGAGATGTCCGGCAAGCTTGCCGATCTGGTCCAGAGCCAGCTGATAGGTTGGCAGACCGACCAGGGCAACCACCGAAAGCTGCAGCAGCATGAGTTGCAGAAATTGTCCCAGTTCATTGGCGATGGATTTCTCGATGGCCAGAAAGAACAGCGGTGGTGTGGCCAGTGCGTACAGCAGAAAAAAGCTCCAGTAGTCACGCCCAAAGCGTGCCAGTTGGCGCTGTTGCCGGTCGGGCAGATCACCCGTGAGGGTTTCGCGTGACGGTGAATGTGGTAATGGACTGAAATATTTGGAGAAATAGGTGTAGGCCCAGACAGTGACAATGCCAACAAATATGGCCAGAATCACAAGGGTGCGGGTGCGGTGCATTTCTTCAGGTGAGATCAGGCCGAACAGCTGGCTGATTACCAGGCCTGCCAGGGGTGCCAGCAGTAAACCAATGATAATCAGCGTGATAAAGCGCGTACGGATACTGTTAAGGTCACTCGACATAGCCTGGCCCCGGAATTACATTGCGCATATCGTCCTACCCTTTGACGGTCAGATTTTTCGGACGCTTTAAGATAATGTTTTTAATTATGAGTGCACTAGCACTGATACCGAAAGCATCCGCTGAATAGTACGTCATAACTCTTCGTAATATCAAGGCCGCTATCTGTTTTGCAAGATCGGGTAGGGAGCTTTTCCGGGTCTGACAGCCAGGCACATTCCGCAGTACAATCACCGGCCTTATTTTTGCCACAGGGGTGGTTATGAAACGACGACAATTTCTGGGCACCGCCGGTGCGGGTGCCTTGCTGACGGGGGGGCTGTTGAACGGTTGCGGCCAGGAGAGCAGTCAGGGTTCCGGGCCGGCAACGACGAGCCAGCAGACCTTCAAATGGAAGATGGTCACCACCTGGCAAAAGAACTTCCCGGGCCTGGGGACAGCAGCCAACAATCTGGCAAGGTTAATCGGCGAGATGAGTGGTGGTCGCCTCAAGGTAAAGGTCTACGGTGCCAATGAGCTGGTGCCACCGCTGGAGATCTTCGATGCGGTTGCCAATGGCACTGCAGAGATGGGACATACCTCGGCCTACTACTGGAAAGGCAAGATTCCCGTGGCACAGTTCTTTTCCACGGTGCCCTTCGGCATGACGGCCCAGGAAATGAATGCCTGGCTGTATTACGGTGGTGGTATGGAGTTGTGGCGAGAGGTCTACGCTCCGCACGGTTTGATACCGGTCGCCGCCGGCAACTCAGGCGTCCAGATGGGTGGCTGGTTTAACAGGGAAATCAATGAGGTGGGTGATCTGCAAGGGCTCAAGATGCGCATTCCGGGCATGGGCGGCGAGGTGCTCCGGCGCGCCGGAGGCACTCCGGTCGGTATGCCGGGTACGGAAATTTTTACTTCCTTGCAGTCCGGGGTGATCGACGCCACGGAATGGGTGGGCCCCTGGAATGACCTGGCAAAGGCACTGTACAAGGTTGCCAAATACTACTACTACCCGGGTTGGCACGAGCCGGGTACTACCATGGAATGCATGCTTAACAAGGAAGCGTTCGAGGCCCTGCCTGATGATTTGCAGAGTATCGTCATGACTGCCTGCAAGGCCGTGAATGTCGACATGATCGCGGAATTTACGGCGCGCAACAATAAGGCGCTGCAGACACTGGTTAACGAACATCACGTCGATGTGCGTGAATTTCCCGGGCCGGTACTGGATAAATTGCGCGTGTTATCGGCAGAGGTGGTTGCGGAGCTTGCCGGCCAGGATGAACTGTCAGCCAGAGTGCATGAATCCTACCGCCAGTTCCAGCAGCAGGTGGTGGCCTGGCATGATATCTCCGAGCGTACCTATCTGAATGTGCGGGGTGGCTGATTAGTCAAAAGAATAACCGAGACGCAACATGTGCAGGTTCATGCCATTGTTGGGAGTTTTTATATCGCCATTCGAGATGTGCTGGTAGCGATAGGAAAGTTCGTACTGTCCCTTGTCACCAAAGCCCAGTCCGAAACCAACCAGGCTGCCCAACTGAAAGGCGGTTGAATATTGCTTGTTGCCAAGACGAGTCTCCGAAAGCAGGTGGGGGCCGATACCGACCTCTGCATACGGGGAGACGCCGCTGGAAAGACTGGCATCGCGCTGCATCCTGAATACGGGAGTCAAGCCCAGGTCGAACAGTTCATCGTTTTCACTGTTATGGTGATCGGCTTCCATGTATGCCAGTTCAGCATCCCAGTAACCGCCCACATACCAGGCACCGTCATTCATCCAGGTGCGTTCCCATTTATTCTGTAGGCCCACGCGGTACATCTTGATGTCGTTGTCGCCAGACTCTTTGCCGTAACTCAGGGAGATGGCGTCGATCCAGTTGTTGCCGGCAGCGGTGGCTGCACTATTGCAGATGACTGCAAGCATGAGTAACAGGTGACGGGATGGTTTCATGATGTGTACGTTACTGACAAATTGCCAAATTATCAATTATGTGTAGATAAAATCAGGTAGCCAGGTGGCGATTTTGGGCCACAGGGCGAGCATTAACAACATTAGCAGTTGCAGGCCGATGAAGGGTGCGACGCCTGCGTAGATCTGCCGGGTGCTGACTTCGGCCGGTGCCACGCCGCGTAAATAAAACAGCGCGAACCCGAACGGAGGGGTCAGGAAAGACGTCTGCAGGTTCAGTGCGATCATGATGCCCAGCCACACCGGGTCGATGCCCATGGCCAGCAGTACCGGGCCGACGATCGGTACGACCACAAAGGTAATCTCGATGAAATCGAGCACGAAACCGAGCAGGAACATCAACAGCATAACCGCCAGCATGGCGCCGACCTTGCCGCCTGGCAGATTGTTGAGCAGTTCGGCCACGACTTCATCGCCGCCAAAGCCTCGAAAAACAAGTGAAAATACCGAGGCACCGATGAGAATCAAAAAGACCATGCAGGTGATGCGCGTGGTGCTGCGCATGACTTCCTGAAGGATTGCCGCGGTACACTGGCGCCGGGTGGCAGCCAGCAGGATGGCACCGATGGCACCGACAGAGGCGGCCTCGGTCGGTGTGGCGATACCCGACAGGATCGAGCCGAGTACCGCAATGATGAGTAACAGCGGCGGCAACAGTCCCCGCAGTACCCGTTGAGCCAGTCCGCCTGCCGTCGCTGCAGACTGCGGTTGTCTGATCGCCGGCATGGTCTCTGGCCGGGTGTGGGCAACAAAGGCAAGCCAGGCAAGGTATAGCGAGACCAGCAACAGACCGGGAATCAGGGCGCCGGTAAACAGGTCGCCGACGGAGACGGTATCCGTGGCATAGATGCCCATGTCCAGCTGCGCCTGCTGGTAGGCGGATGACAGCACGTCACCCAGCAGCACCAGCACAATCGATGGCGGGATGATTTGTCCGAGTGTACCGGATGCACAGATGACACCGGTAGCAATACGCGGGTCATAGCCATGTCGCAGCATGGTCGGCAACGACAACAGTCCCATGGTGACCACGGTGGCGCCGACAATACCGGTGCTGGCCGCCAGCAACATGCCGACGATGGTGACCGAGTAACCGAGTCCGCCGCGCAGCTGGCCGAAGACTTCCGCCATGGTGTCGAGTAGGTTTTCCGCTACCCTGGAGCGTTCCAGCATCACTCCCATGAAGATAAACAGGGGCACCGCAATCAGGGTGACATTGGTCATGATGCCGTATAGCCGGTTCGGCAACGCCTGCAGGAAGGCACCGTCAAAGCTGCCCGTGAGCTGCCCGACGAAGGCAAAGCCGAGTGCCGTACCAGCCAGTGAAAAGGCCACCGGATAGCCGGCCATTAACACCAGGCAAACCGCCAGAAACAGTAGCAGGGGAATCATGTCTGCCATGCCTTATGGCTCCCGGTCCAGGCCGCTATCACGTGTCGCAGGAACCGGATGGCCGGTCAGTAGCAACAGCTTGTGGAGGATGATGGAGCAGCCTTGCAGCAGTAGCAGTACGGCCATCACGGGAATGGCTGTTTTCAGCAGGAACACACCGTCCAGTCCACCGGCCTCGCGCGAGCCTTCCTGTATCGACCAGGAGGCAGCGACATAGTCCAGGCTTGAGATCAGGATAAACAGACAAACAGGGAACAGCAGTAGCAGGGTGCCCAGCAGGTCTATCCAGGCGCGCGTGCGCGGGGTGCATTTTTGATACACGATATCCACACGCACATGAGCGTCATGTTTCAGGGTGTAGGCAGCGCCCAGCATGAATACGCTGGCATGCAGGTAGGTAACTGACTCCTGCAATGCAATGGAACCGGTCTGGAACAGGTAGCGCAGGATGACCACGGTGAAGGTAACCAACACCATGCCCAGTGTCAGCCACGCAATGATGCGCCCGGTTGCCTCGGCAAAACGGTCGAGTAAGGTGGCAAGGGTTTGCAGTCGGGTGATCAAGTGTTCTGACGCGAATGGCACTTAACTAATAACCTCTGCCACGGAAGCATATGGAATTTCAGGGCTGGCCGGCTACCAGCGATGTATGACCCATCTCGGTATCACCGGCTCCAGCCGGTCCTGCCTGGACTCCAGCGAGCCATTACCGTCAGAGTCATATAAATAGTAGGGATAGCCGCGTGTCGGGATCACCTTGACCATATAGAGTCGACCGTTGGCACGGTATTCGTGGACCACGGCGTCATCACGCTTGATAATCTTGACCTCCGGCTCAAGGTCTTCATCGATCAGCCCGGTGGGGGCTGGCGGAGTATTGTCCGGCAGTGGCGGCGGAGGAATATCCGGCAAGGGTTCCAGGTCCGGTGGTGGGACTGCGTGTACCGGCAGAGCACAGACCAGCAACAGCAAGGCAAGATGTTTGAACATATTAGCGAGTCCTGATTATTCTGTGCTGCGGATATAAAACGGGTATCACAGTGCCACCAGACAGCCCGTAAGGATAAGTTGTTAATAATGATACCATGGCGGAATGCGCCAATCGTTGCGCTGCGGCAATAATCACAACTTTCGGGTTCGGGTACTCCGATAAGGACTATGGCCATTCGCTGCGAGGCGTGCCTTGTCCTGGACGCTGACAGGCCAACTGAACCCATCTATATAACCTTATCGGAGTACTAATGTCTGCAAAACACTCCAGACCCTTTATGCTGGTGGACGGGTCGTCCTATCTCTACCGTGCCTTCCACGTTCCGAACCTGCAGCAGCTAACGAACTCAAAAGGTGAACCGACCGGCGCGGTGCTGGGTGTCGTCAATATGCTGCGCAGTTTGCTGGTGGACTACGACCCGGAAAACATGGCAGTGGTTTTTGATGCCAGGGGCAAGACCTTTCGCCATGAGCTGTACACGGAGTACAAGGCCAATCGCCCGTCCATGCCGGACGAGCTGGCGGAACAGGTAGAACCCCTGCATGCCGTGGTGCTGGCCATGGGGCTGCCGCTGCTGCAGATCAGTGGGGTGGAGGCGGACGATGTGATCGGCACGCTCGCCACGCAGGCATCGCGAATGGGGATGGATACTGTTATCTCAACCGGTGACAAGGACATGGCGCAACTGGTGGATGCCCACACCACCCTGGTCAATACCATGTCCAGGACTACGCTGGACGCTGACGGGGTCGCGGAGAAATTCGGCGTGCAGCCTGCGCAAATTGTTGATTATCTGGCATTAATGGGTGACAGCTCGGACAATATACCGGGCGTGCCCAAGGTGGGCCCGAAAACGGCGGCCAAGTGGCTGACGCATTACGGTTCGCTGGACGCCATCATGGCACACGCTGACGAGGTCAAGGGCAAGGTAGGTGAAAGCCTGCGCGAACACCTGGATATGTTACCGCTGTCGCGTGAGCTGGCCACCATCCGTTGCGATATTGCGCTGGATAGTGGCCCGGACGGCTTGCGTGTGCAGACGCCGGATGCGGTGCGCCTGCGTGAGCTCTACACAGACCTCGGTTTTAATCGGCTGCTGGAAGAAATCGGCAGTGGAGCGGATGCCACAGCCGACACGCAACGGGCCGAGGTTGAGGCGGATTACGAAACGGTGCTGACCCAGGGGCAGCTGGATGACTGGCTGCAGCGCCTGCAGCAGGCAGGCCAGTTTGCCTTCGATACTGAAACGACCAGTCTGGACTATATGGCGGCGCGCCTTGTGGGCGTTTCTTTTGCGCTTGAGGCAGGCAGGGCGGCCTACGTGCCGCTGGCCCATGATTACCCGGGTGCACCGGATCAGCTGAATCGCGAGGAGGT
>DMKK01000185.1:0-2183 GCA_003454335.1 Gammaproteobacteria bacterium
GTGCGGGTGCCGCCATCGGCCTGGATGACATCGCAGTCAATCGTCACCGAGCGTTCACCCAGTGCTTGCATGTCAACGACTGCCCGCAGGGAACGACCGATGAGGCGCTGGATCTCCATGGTGCGCCCGCCCTGTTTGCCGCGTGCAGCCTCGCGTCCCATGCGACTGTTGGTAGAGCGCGGTAACATGCCGTACTCGGCAGTCACCCAGCCTTGCCCCTTGCCGCGGAGAAATCCCGGTAACCGTTCCTCGATCGTGGCGTTACACAAGACACGGGTGTTACCGAATTCCACCAGCACTGAACCTTCGGCATGCATGGTGTAGTTGCGGGTGATGCGGATGTGCCGCATCTCGTCCGGGGCGCGATTGCTGGGGCGCATAGTCTGTTCCTGAGTTTGAAATGAGGCGCGGATTATAGCGCGACGGCCACGTGGTGGGACAATTAACCCCGTGGAAAACGGTATTAATTCAGGGGTTGGCCTGCTATAACAGGCCGGCGGTGACGGTACTGCATGATTTTTCTATCAAGGCATTTAAATATATCCGGGCGACATTATGAGCAATGAGACGAAAATAATGGCAAGCGGTCTGCTGGTTTCAGTGGCGGCCTTTATTATTATCGTTGCCGGTATGAAAGCGGCGGCACCATTGCTGGTGCCGTTCTTACTGGCCTTGTTTGTGGCTATCCTGATTGCTTCGCCTTTTAACTGGCTGCAGGACAAGGGCCTGTCCGCCGGTGTCGCACTGCTGGCGGTGCTGGGCCTGCTGGTGCTGGTGATACTCCTGATCGGTACCCTGATTGGCAGTTCGGTAGAGGAATTTACCGGTGATTTCCCGAGCTTCCAGGAACGGCTGCATGAAGTAACAGGCGGGCTGCTTGGTTGGCTGGATAAAACAGGGGTGCATATTTCCAGTGAACTGGTGTCCGCTTACATGGATCCCGGCAAGGCCGTGCAGATGGCGACCAATATCCTGGGAGGCATGGGTAATATGCTGACGAACAGCTTCCTTATTCTGGTAACGGTAGTCTTTATCATGCTGGAAGCGGCGGGTTTTCCTGACAAGTGGCGCCTGATGCGCGGTAACGCCGATGAGACACTGGCTGAATTCAGTGAGGCAATCAGGAACATCAACCACTACATGGGAATCAAGACGCTTACCAGTCTGGCAACCGGTGTTCTGGTTGTTATCCTGCTGCTTTTTCTGGATGTGGATTACCCTCTGTTATGGGGTGTACTGGCCTTTCTGCTGAATTTTGTACCCAATATCGGATCTATCATTGCCGCTATACCGGCTGTTATACAGACGCTGGTGCAGTTGGGCTTTGGTGTCGCGCTGGAAGTGGCGTTGGGGTACCTGGCCATCAATATTCTGATTGGCACTTTTATCGAGCCGCGCTACATGGGCAAGGAACTGGGATTATCGACCCTGGTGGTATTTCTTTCCCTGGTGTTCTGGGGCTGGGTGCTGGGTCCGGTGGGGATGTTGCTGTCGGTACCGCTGACTATCGCCGCCAAGATCGCGCTGAATGGTAATGAAAATACGCGTTGGGTGGCCATTATGCTGGGTCCGAAGATTGAGCCTGCACCGACAGCCGACCCCCTGTTGCCGGATACGGACAACGTGGCCTGAAACGCGGTAGTAATTACTAAGTCACTGATACTTGAAAGATTGTTGTGTTTGTACTATGTTCTTTAGAGTGAGTGTGCAAGTGCTGTGAACTTTGAACGGTGTCGCACTCCTGGTCGTTGGACTTCGAACCTGCTAAAGGCGGGGCAGTCACCGGACGATTAATTGAAAGTATTCGAGTACTGGTATCTGATCCTGCAGATCCGGATCGTGCACAAGGAGATTCACATCATGCAACAATCAAACAGAAAGCTGCTCACGTACATTCTGGCTTTCACGCTTGCTCTTTCCAACGTCATGTTCAGTTCGAATGTGGCCGCTTATGAGAATTGGTCTAATTTTGACATGGTCAATGAAGAGCCCACTGGGGGGACCATGCTGGCAGATGCCTTTATGGTGCGGCCATTCATGCTGGTTGGCACCATCCTTGGTACGGCAACCTTCATCGTTACCCTGCCTTTTAGCCTGCTTGGTGGTAATGCAGGCGAAGCCGGACAGAAACTGGTTGTAGATCCCGCTGCGTATACCTTTATACGACCATTGGGTGAGTTGTA
>DMKK01000185.1:2260-7339 GCA_003454335.1 Gammaproteobacteria bacterium
TCTTCAAACTGGGCAGGGTGAATCACGCATGATGTGCAGCATGACGGCTTTCGCAAGGCAGGAGGCTGATACAGATTTTGGTAGCCTGACATGGGAGATTCGTTCGCTGAATCATCGTTATCTCGAACAGGGTGTCCGTTTGCCGGAAGAACTGCGGGCCATGGAGTCAGCGGTTCGGGAGCGGGTGAATGCACGCCTGGGGCGCGGCAAGGTGGAATGTTCCTGCCGCTTTCGACCGGCCGCTGCCGGCTCGGCGCCGGTAGCTGTCGACCGGGAGAACCTGGCCCGCGTGCTGGCAGCCTGTGAGGAGGTGAGCGGCCGCTTGCCGCAGGCGGTGCCGCTGAACCCGCTTGAATTATTACGCTGGCCAGGTGTGCTGCGCGAGGAGCTGGTTGATACCGGGCCATTGATGCAGGCTGCGCTGGTTTTGCTGGACCAGACGCTGGATGAATTGCTGCTGTCCAGAAGGCGTGAAGGCGAGCAGATCAAGGGCATATTGTTGCAGCGTTGTGATGATATGGGCAAACTGGTGATGCAGGCGCGTACCTGTCTGCCGGAAATACGTGCCGGTCTGCGGGAAAAGCTGAAGACACGCCTGGCCGACATTGACGTGGTTGCCGATCCGGGACGGTTCGAGCAGGAACTGGTGATACAGTTGCAGAAGATCGACGTCGATGAGGAGATGGATCGTCTTGAAAGTCATATCGGGGAAGTGCGCCGGGTATTGAGTCGCAAGGAACCCGTGGGGCGACGGCTGGATTTCCTGATGCAGGAACTGAACCGCGAGGCCAATACTCTTGGCTCCAAGTCAGTGGTGACCGAGACCAGCAATATTTCAGTCGAGCTCAAGGTGTTGATTGAGCAGATGCGCGAGCAGGTGCAAAATCTGGAATAGCGTTTCAAAGACCCCCGACTACTCCCTGCCCGACCAGGGAGATTCCTTTGGTTATCTTTCCTTCAACGCCGCTTCGGGGCACCCGGGCACCGTTTTCGACATAGATATATAACGCTGATGCTGACCAGAATAGAAACATAAACCCCTGTAGCTGTTAGAGAATCCCAGTACATGTCGATACCTCCAGTATCTAAATATGATTAATTTAAAAGATAAGAATTTAATGAATTACAAATATGTAGCGACATGAATATGAATTACTTGAGAGGAAAAACAGCATGACGCATACAGGTTCGGCCGGCGGCGGTACGCTGTACATCACATCGGCACCATCCGGTGCCGGAAAATCCAGTTTGTTGCGGGCCTTGCTGGAAACCATGGGAGGAGGGCTGGCCTTGTCGGTGTCGCACACGACGCGTTCACCGCGACCCGGTGAAGTTGATGGTGTGGATTACCATTTTGTAGAGGTCGAGAGGTTTGAGGCCATGGTCAGCCAGGGCGACTTTCTGGAGTATGCCCAGGTATTTGATAACCACTACGGGACCTCACGGCAGGCAGTGGCAGACCAGCTGGCAACCGGTGTTGATGTGATTCTCGAGATTGACTGGCAGGGTGCCCGACTGGTACGCGAGCTGCTGCCGGAGGCCGTCGGTATTTTTATACTGCCGCCATCCCTGGAGGCGCTGCAGCAGCGCCTCCAGGATCGCGGTCAGGATGATGACGAGGTTATTGCCCGTCGCATGCGTGACGCGATGAGCGAGATGTCGCACTACGAGGAGTATGACTATCTGGTGATCAACGATGATTTCCAGGCAGCGCTGGATGAACTGGCAGCTATTATGCGGTGTGGCCAGCTGCGCCTGGCGCCACAGAAGCGGCGCCAGGCGGCTCTGCTGGCGGACCTGCTGGCGTCGGCGGGGTGATTCGGGTAGACTCGCACGCCCTTTTGCCATTTCGGCATAAATTCAGGGTTCAGGTTTTTCGGAGAGTTACATGGCACGTGTCACGGTAGAAGATTGTCTTGATAAGGTTGATAACCGCTTTCAGCTGGTGCTGGTGGCAACCAAGCGTGCCCGGCAGCTGGCCAATGGAGTACAGCCACTGGTCGAATGGGAAAATGACAAGCCGACTATTGTGGCCTTGCGGGAAATTGCTGAAGGGCTGATTGGTCCATCGATTCTGGATGAGCCGATACATCCGGTATTTGAAGAAGAGGAAACAGAAGTGCAAGCCGAAGCCGGGGCCGAAGATAAGGCCGGGGTCGAGGCAGCTGCGGCGCCGGCAGTTGCTGCAGACGAACCGCCAACAGCCGAAAGCTGATTCAGGCTCCACTCTCCCGTGTGTGCGGGCTACCACTGGCCTGCTACCCCCTCCCCGGCGATGAACGCCGTCTTATGTGCTACTGTTTTGCGAGCGGTTGCGGCAAATTATTGTCGGGACGGTTAATGCGTTATAGTTTTATTATCTGAAACAGGCACACCAGGCTTGTCCGCGGTAGATTGGTCTATTCTCGGAAAGGCTCCCAGGGCACGCTGAAAAAACGTCTATGGCAACCAGATCGGATACCGCTGCAGAGAACGGCTCGCGTTTCCTGATCAGTGATTTGTGCAAGATGCTGGAATCCTACCTGGACGAGGAACAGGTTCAGGATGTCTATCGCGCCTATTTGTTTGGCGCGGAAGCACACGAAGGCCAGCACCGGCTCTCCGGTGAGCCCTACATCTATCATCCCATCGCAGCCGCCCGCATTCTTGCTGAACTGCGGCTGGACCACAAAACAATCGTGGCAGCCATTCTGCATGACGTAATTGAAGATACGCCGACCGCCAAGGAACAGATTGTCTCCGGATTCGGTGCTGATGTTGCTGAACTGGTGGACGGGGTCAGCAAGCTGACACAGATAGAGTTCGAGAGCCCGGCGGAAGCCCAGGCCGAGAATTTTCGCAAGATGATCCTGGCGATGGTACGTGATATCCGCGTCATCCTGGTGAAGCTGGCCGACCGTCTGCACAATATGCGCACACTGGGCGTGATGCGCCCGGAAAAACGACGGCGTATTGCACGCGAGACACTGGATATCTACGCGCCGATTGCCAACCGGCTGGGCATCAATGCCGTGCGTGTGGAGCTGGAAGACCTGGGCTTTGCCGCGCTGTATCCATTGCGCTACAAGGTGCTGGAGAAGGCCGTCCACGAGGCACGCGGGCATCGCAAGGAAGTACTGAACAAGATCGAGACAGCGATAAAACGCCGGGTACAGCAGGAAGGCCTGCAGGGGCGCATACTCAGTCGTGAAAAACACCTTTACAGTCTGTATCGCAAGATTCGTGACAAGACCCTGTCCTTTGAAGAAGTCTACGATGTCTATGCGTTCCGTATTGTTGTTGATGAAATAGATACCTGTTACCGGGCGCTGGGGATCATGCACAATCTGTTCAAACCGGTGCCGGGAAAGTTCAAGGACTATATCGCTATTCCCAAGGCAAACGGTTATCAGTCACTGCATAGCATTCTATTCGGACCCTACGGTGTTCCGATTGAAGTCCAGATTCGTACCGAGGACATGGACAAGATTGCAGAGTCGGGTGTGGCAGCACACTGGGTGTACAAGAGCAGCGAAGAGAAGGTTGACCAAATGCATGCCGGTGCGCGCGAATGGTTGCGTGAGCTGCTGGAGATGCAGACCCATGCCGGTGATTCCCTGGAATTTCTCGAAAACGTCAAGCTCGACCTGTTTCCCGATGCCGTCTATGTCTTTACGCCTGCCGGTGAAATCATGAAATTGCCGCACGGTGCGACCGTGATTGATTTTGCCTATGCAGTGCATACCGATGTCGGTGATACCTGTATTGCCGCCAAGATTGACCGGCAGCTGGTGCCGCTGCGCACCGTGCTGCGTAACGGGCAGACGGTTGAAATTGTGACTGCGGCCGGTGCCCATCCAAGTCCGGCCTGGCTGAGTTTTGTCGTGTCTGCCAAGGCGCGTTCCAATATTCGCCATTATCAAAAGAACCTGAAACGTGAAGAGGCGATTGAGCTGGGCCGGCGCATGCTGGAGCGGGCGATGGGTGTGTTTGAAACATCCGTTGACCAGGTCTCCGGCAAGCGCCTGCGCGCCTTGCTGAAAGACTATCATCTAAAAACAGAGGAAGACCTGCTGGTTGACATTGGCATGGGCCGGCGGCCCTCGGTGCTGGTGGCGCAGGCACTGGCACCAACAGACCACGGTAACGCATCCAGTGATGAAACAGCCGTGCAGCAGCCACTGGTGATCAAGGGCAGCGAGGGTATGGTAACCCGCTTTTCGAAATGCTGTCGTCCCATCCCGGGTGACCCGGTCGTCGGGGTTATTACCGGCGGTCGTGGCATGATGATTCATACCCAGACCTGCAGAAATATTGCGGATGACAAGTATCCGGCGGAGAATTGCATCGATGTCCAGTGGGAGCCGGGTATTGATGAAGAGTTTCCCGTGGAGGTCAGTGTGATTGTTGAAGATCGTCGGGGGGTGCTGGCGAGGGTCGCGACGGTTATCGGAGACGCGGACTCCAATATCGAAAATGTCGGCATTGAAGAACGCGACGGACTAAGTAACAACCTGTTATTCACACTGACGGTGCATAACCGCCAGCATCTGGCACGTGTTATGCGCCGGGTGCGCAGTATTCCTGCTGTCATCAAGATCACCCGAACCAAGGGCTGAGCCAGCCGTCTTTCAGGCCACTGTGTTGTTAGTCACCACTGAATCAATGAGGACAAATCATGACCCGTGAAATTATCCAGACCAACCGTGCACCGCAGGCGATTGGTACCTACTCCCAGGCGGTACGCAGTGGTAATACTGTTTACCTGTCCGGGCAAATTCCATTAATACCGGAATCCATGGAACTGCTTGAGGGTGACATGGAAGCCCAGATCAGGCGGGTTTTTGACAACCTGTCAGCGGTGGCAGAGGCAGCGGGTGGTTCATTGGCAGATGTCGTCAAGCTGAATGTATTTCTTCCCGATCTCGGTCACTTTGCCATCGTCAATGCGGTGATGGCCGAGTATTTTCAGCCACCCTATCCAGCCCGGGCAGCTGTTGGCGTTGCGGCCTTGCCCAAGGGGGCACAGGTGGAAATGGATGCCGTGATGGAGTTGGGTGAGTAGCAACCCGTAGCTCTTCGTAGGATGGGTGAAGGAGC
>DMKK01000200.1 GCA_003454335.1 Gammaproteobacteria bacterium
ACGTCGACCCGGGGGACCGGAACCATTTGCTGCTGGCCATCCGGCCACGTGATATGCAGTTCATTCGTTGCATTGGCAGACCCCAGACCAAAGGTCAGCGGTAACTCGGACTGGGACAGGTAGCTGCGTGTTGGCATCACCACCCGCCGCTGGGTGACGCCGCCAACCGACAGTTCCACAACAGCACCAATGGCATTCCTGTTTGCGGTGTTGCCAGTCAGCCGTACCCGCAGCCAATGGTGTCCGAGTGACTGTTCATTGCGGAACAGCATGGCCCTGCGTCCATTCTGGACAACTATAATATCAAGGTCACCATCGTTATCGATATCCGCATAGGCGGCACCACGGCCGACCATGGGAGTGGCCAGATCACCGGTCCCGGCGACAGCGACAAAGCGGCCGCGACAGGCCGAGCCGCAATTCCAGAACAGCTGGGCGGCCTGTGCATAGGTCTGGCTGGACTGCACGACATTGATCTCGGTTTCCAGGTGCCCGTTGGCCTGAAACAGATCGAGGCGGCCGTCCAGATCATAGTCGAAGAAGAACAGGCCAAAGGTCAGTGCCAGTCGTGATGCCGGTCCGAATCCTTCCAGAATCGCTTCGTCGGCAAACGGCGGCTGCCCGCCGACCGTGACATACAGTGAGCTCATTTCGTTGGCGAAGTTGCCAATACCGATGCCGAGGTCACCATCATTGCGAAAGTATGCGGCATCCATACCCATGGCGCCGGTGGCCTTGCCGTTGCGGTCGAAGGCAATGCCTTCCAATGCGCCGATCTCCTCGAACTGCCCTTCGCCAAGGTTGTGATAGAGGAAATTCTGAGTCGTGTCGTTGGCTACGAACAGGTCCATGCGGCCGTCCCGGTCATAGTCCACGGGGGCCACGGCCAGCGCCTTGCCTGTTTGTGCCTGTGTGACAGGGTCGGTGATTACGATGCCTGCAGCTTGCGACACATCGCTGAAACGGCCCTGACCGTCATTACGATACAGCCGGTTGGTGGTACCGAAAAAGTGGTTGGGCGCACCGATTGCGCGTCCCAGACCGGTGACGCGGAAGTCGATCTCCAGGTCGATCTCACGCGACCACTGGATATAGTTGCCGACAAACAGATCAAGGTCACCGTCATTGTCGATATCAAGGAAGGCGGCCGCCGTACTCCAGTCGGCGGGCTGACCGGCCGTGCCACTGGTGGTCGTGATATCGGTAAAATGTCCCTGCCCGTTTTTTAACAGATAATTCTCTCCCAGCGTCGTGATGTACAGGTCCGTCCAGCCGTCATTGTCGAGGTCACCGGTTGCCACGCCCATGCCGAAGCAATTGATGGCCAGACCGGCCTCCCGGGTAACGTCGGCGAACTGTCCGCTACCATCGTTCTGATACAGTGCGAGAGTGGGTGTCGTGTCCTGTTCATGCCCTGGAAACCAGCTGGAATTCACCAGTAGCAGGTCCTGGTCACCATCATTGTCGTAATCAAAAAATGCCGCACCGCTACCGATACTCTCCGGCATGAGCTTGTCACCGTAGGCACCGTTGGTATGGACGAAATCGATGCCTGCTGCACGGGTGATATCCCTGAAGATCACTGTCGGAGGCGTTTCTGGCTGCGCGCCCTCCTCGATTACCGGGCCGGACACGATGGCTTCTTCAATGGTGACGGCGGGTGTTGTGTCACGGCTCAGGTACCAGCCGGTGCCCGCTGCGATACTCCCGATTCCCAGTATGATGGCGAGAGAACGGCGAAACCAGTGGCGAATAAGGGCTTCGCCAGCCTGCGTTTTGTCAGTATGTTCCTGGTGTTTTGTCATGAATGGCTATCAGATAATGGAAATATTCTCGCAATTCTACAAGCTGGCACCAGGGTGATGAATTGATGTAAATCATTTATTGCAGTGTCATTACATTGATTCTGTGATTGTAGGAGCGCCGTCCCCGGCGCGATTCGCGGCAAGGACGCCGCTCCTGCAGCAGTAGCACCCGGGAGGACCCTGTTGATTACGGCCGGTTGACATGGCCCCGGGCTAGCTGCCTGGTTTCTTCGTGTGCATGCCGTCCCAGATCATAGATGGCAATGGCGGAGGCAGCATGATCGGCGGCCGGGTTTTCACGGCGGTGCCGGGCGACGGCCTGTCCAACGGCATGATCATCCGGACGATATTTTTCATGTAATGCCCGATGCTGTGTGGCCCTGTCAGGATTGCCGAGCTGTGCATGGATCAGACCGAGGTTGTAATGCGCGGCAAGATTTTCCGGGTCTATTTGCAACGCCTTGTCAAACCAGACCTGCGCCTGTTCCAGCAGTTCGCGCTGCTGCTTGCCACGTAGCTGCCGGCTGCGTTCATACAGGGTGCGACCCAGCTCATTCAGCACCCTGACATCATAGGAAAAGTCGAAACCACGCTGGCGTGCAGCCGCGAACCGGTTGTTGATGAGGGTTTCAAGTGTCTGAGTCGCGATCTCGAGGTGGCCGTTTTCCCGGTCGATCAGCGCACTGTACCAGGCGATTGTCCATGGAGGTGCCTGTTGTTCACTGGCACGCTGCAGTGCGCTGGCGGCCTGTTCAAGTTGTCCTTCCTTGAAGTACACCCGGGCCAGGTTCAGTGCGCCGGTGCTTTCCCCCAGGGCTTCTGCCTGATGAAATGCCTGTTCCGCCTGGCGCAGTTCACCCTTGCTGGAACCGCTGTCGCCTGCACGCAGCAGCCCGATGCCGTAATCATTCCAGCGCTCGGCAGGTTTGATGAGTGGGGGCTGTTGTTTAGCGAGGCTGTCCTGCTGTCCCTGTACCGGCAACAGCAGCCGGTCAGACGCCATCACCGTGATCGGCAGTTCATTACGGGTAAACTGTTTGCCTTGCAGGTGCTGCAGGTAGCTGGTGTCAAATTTGCGGTAGTTCAGGTGTGCCTCGATGGCAACCGGTCCCTGTACGTCAACAGGTATGTCCAGCAGGTAATGCACCACGGTCGCAGCGCCCGGCGGGATCTGGTGATTGTAGAGTGCGACAAAGATATCCTGGCCGTTGCGCCGGTCAATACGTTTGCCCTGCTGGTCCAGTACATAGGCATTGACGAAGTAGGACCAGGGATCGACTGCACCCTGTTCATCCAGGTCACCGCTACGGCCAATGAGCTTGCCGTCAGCCGTGGCGGTGATATCCAGCCACAGTTCATTGGAATCAGTCGTGCCCTGGGTCAGGTGATGCCCTACCCCGGTGGTACGGATAACGATCTCGATCAGGTAGCGATTGCCGGGTACCAGCTCGGGAAGTGATGGTCGCAACGGAGCATGCAACTGGCCATCGATACGACCGGCTTCCTTGATGGCAAAGATGTCGATGCGTGTGACATTACTGAGGCGCTCCTGATGTGCCTGCATGACCCAGTCAGGCAGGTCCAGCAAATGGGTGATGCCGGTATTGGCCGCCGGAAACTGGTGATTGTGAATGCTGCGCTGCCCCGCTTCGCTGAAATCACGTGCTGCCGGATCGTCTGAGGGCGTCAACGGCATATGACACTCGCTGCAGCGTGCTACAGCCTTTGCCGGGTAGTAAAAACTGTCAACCCGGTGCCCGGAAACACCGCTCTGCAAGAAACTGTCGTAGTGGTCCTGGCCGCGCAACCAGCGGTAATGATTCACCTCGGCCGGCAGGTTTGCCTTGTGGCAGGTCGAGCAGAACTCGGCGGTGCGGTGCAAGGGTTTCAACAGGGTTTTCCTGTGGAATGCCGGCTTGGCCTTGATGAGCTGTGCATTGATACTGCGCAGCAGCGCCGATTCGCTGAATGCAAAGGGGTATCGCGGTGGATCGACGATGGTGAAATCACCATTGCCGTGTACACCGTTTACCCGGGTGATGGCGTGGCAGGTCATGCAGGTGATGCCGGCCTGTCCGGTCGGGTTGTGCTCTGTATCGTAATCCGGGTCATCGAACTGCCCGCTGAACAGGGGGACCTGATCGTGGCAGGCGGCACAAAAACGGGCGGCCTGTACCGTGCCGTCGCGTTGCAATACGACCCTGCGTGTTTCCTCTACACTGAACTTGTAGGCCGGGTTATTAAAGGAGCTAAAGCGGTGCATGCTCTGCTCGTGCGTCTTCGCAATGTCGGGGTGACACTCCGCACAGGTATCATCCGTCATCAGATGTTCGGGGGGGATCACATCACTGCCCTGTACGATTGCCAGCGAGGGAGAAAATTGCACTGTTTTCCCGGCAGTTCTGTCGGTTAGAAACATTGCCTGCAGCACGACCATGGCAGCCGCAAATCCCGTGGCGGCAAGCGACCAGCGCAACCCGTTCTTCCAGCGGATTGGCCGCCCGGCCAGGCGATGCAGAACAAACAGCCAGACCAGCACAAACGGGCTGATTACGTGCAACCAGTAACCAATACGTCGCACCTGCGGATCGTTGATTTCAAAAAAATCGAAGCGGGTCAGCAACAGTCCTGAAATCAACAACACCAGTGCCGTGAAAAATAGTCCCATGCCCGCCCTGACGGCATAGCGGTTGGGGCGGCGCCAGGCACGCCGCATGTGGGCAAGGGCAAACACGATCACCGGCAGGGTAATCAACAGGCCCAGGGCCAGGTGCAGCAGGAACATCAGTAAGTAAAAATAGTTCTGGTGGACTTCACCGCCCAGCTGCTCAAGCAGAGATATGGCTGCCAGGTACACCGAGTTGACCACCAGCAGTGCAAACAGCAGAAAGACGGCGCCGAGCAGGCGCCCGAGGCGTGCATTAATAACGGGTATGAATTTGTGTCTGTCAAGCATGCCGTGTTCGTTGCAAGGCCATGCGAGTAAATACCGGGCCTATGATTTCAAAGAATATTGTAGTGCTTATAACGACTGATAATAAAGTCTGACGATACGCGGGGAGGTGTTCCGATGCCGCCAAGAGCAATCAAAAATTGAGACGCGGATTGCATGTAGCCCCTGTGTTTGTATTAGGGAACCCGCCCCGATTGAGTTATCTGCTGCGTGGTCAATCGGGGCGGGTCAAGTCGCGTTCGCTAATCTGCCAGGGCCCTCCCCACTTCTTCGGCAAGAATGGCATGTGTTGCCTTTGTCGGGTGGACGCCGTCCCA
>DMKK01000186.1 GCA_003454335.1 Gammaproteobacteria bacterium
TACTTCTGGCTGATCCCCGCCTACATTGCCATGTACACGATTGTTCCCAGGGTGGCTGGCGGTCGCCTGGCCAGCGACAGCATGGCGCGTGTTGCCTTTATCCTGTTGCTTGTCTTTGGCCTGCCGGTGGGCATGCATCATCTCTATGCTGACCCGTTCCAGGCGACCGGCTGGAAGCTGCTGGCCGCCTTCGGTAGCTTCATGGTTGCCGTGCCGACCCTGATTACGGGGTTTACCGTGCTTGCCTCGATGGAAATCGCGGGGCGACTAAGGGGGGGCAGGGGGCTGTTCGGCTGGATAACCGCCTTGCCCTGGAAAGAACCGGTGGTACTTGCCCTGGGGCTGGCACTGTTGCTGCTGACACTGGGTGGCTTCGGTGGGATTGTCAGTGCCAGCTACGGCATGAACAGCATGGTCCATAACACCATGTGGGTGCCGGCACATTTTCACCTGATATTTGCCGGTACCGTGATCACCCTGTATTTTGCCATCGCCTATCACCTGTGGCCGAAGCTGACCGGCAAGGGGCTGTATTCTGTCGGCGTGGCCAGGCTGCAACTCTGGTTATGGTTTGTCGGTGTCGCAATGCTGACACTGCCCTGGCATTATCTCGGGCTGCTATGGATGCCACGGCGTACGGCCTTTCTGCCGTATGCGCCGGAGGTCGTGCGGCAGTGGCAGCCATGGATGGACTTGATGGCCGTTGCCGGCGTTATCATGGTGGTATCGGCGCTGCTGTTTGTCTGGAATCTGCTGAAGACGCATGGTAACAGCAGGCGGCCGGTTGTCAGGCGTGAGCTGAAATTTGCCGAGCCGGTACGTCCGGTGCTCCGGCTTCCCGGACCCCTGAACGGGTTTGTGCTCTGGAATGTAATTCTCGTGGTCTACATGTTCATGGACTTCGGTTATCCGCTACTGCAGTTCTTCCTGATTGCGCCGCATAATGCACTGGCCTGGGGGTGGTGATAATGAGCAGTCCTGTTTTACGCGTATCCGGAACAACCCTCACTGTGCTGTTATGCGGCCTTGTTATGGCGTACGGCAGTGTGGCCAGTTCAGGTGCCAGTGAGACAGGGAAGCAGATTGCTGAACAGGGCGCGGCAAATGCCAGTGCGGTTGCCTGTGCCTTCTGTCATGGTGCCGATGGCGGTGGTAATGATGCCTCGGGTTTTCCGCGGCTGGCCGGTCTGAATGCAGCCTACCTGGAGAAACAGCTGCTGTCCTACCGGGACGGGACCAACAAGAACCCGGTAATGGCTTCCATGGCCACTTCACTTTCTCCCGGGGATCTCAAGGAGGTTGCAGCCTACTATGCAAATCTCGATGCTGTGAGTCATGTCATGGCACCTGCCGATGTACCGACTGCCACGGGAGAAAAACTGGCTGAGGACGGTGATTTCAGCCAACGCGGCCTGCCAGCCTGTGTGCAATGCCATGGTCCGGGTGGTCAGGGTGTCGGCAGCGCCTTCCCGCCACTGGCCGGCCAACCGTTCCTGTACCTCGTGAAACAGCTTGAGGCATGGAAGTCCGGTATCCGTGGAAACGATCCCCTCGGCATGATGAAGCATGTCGCCAAACTGCTGACCGCGGATGAAGTCCGTTCGGTAGCCGCCTGGTTTGCAGCGCAGCCGGTCAGTCAGGGTCCCAATAGCAAGGATAACAGGAAGGCAAAGCTAGTCGCGAAGACTGCAACGCCCGCCGTTCATACCGGGCCGGTTGCGCATCATGGTGAAGTTGAACCGGGCAGGGAGCCGAAGAATATTGGTTATTTTGTCCCGCCATCCCGCGAGGAGTTCCCGGACGGGCCGTTCGGCGAGAAGGTGAGACAGGGTGAGGCGATTTTTAATTACACCAATACCCATGAGGTTTCGCGCCAGTACGTGGGTAACGAGCAGGCCTGTTCCGGGTGCCACCTGGATGCCGGTCGGCTGGCCAATTCGGCGCCGCTATGGGGTTCGTGGGTCTCCTACCCTGCATATCGCAGGAAGACGAAAACGGTGAATACATTTATTGAGCGTTTGCAGGGGTGCTTTAAATATTCAATGAATGCACAGGGCTCAAAAGCAAAGCATCCGCCGGCAGCGGCAAGTGACACCATTGTTTCCCTGGTCAGCTACGCTTACTGGTTGTCGACCGGCGCCCCGACCGGGGACAGCAATATTGCCGGCCGTGGTTATGCCAGGGTTGCCGAGACCAGCCTGGGTTTTGACCCCGGGCGCGGCAAGCTTGTTTTTGAGAAGAATTGTGCCGTCTGCCATGGCGCGAATGGTGAAGGGCAGTGGGCACAGGGTGAGGTGGTCTTCCCGACGCTGTGGGGGCCGAACGCCTATAACTGGGGTGCAGGCATGCACAAGGTCAATACCGCGGCTGCCTACATAAAATGGAACATGCCGCTGGGTATCTCCAGCTCGGTACAGATGTATGCCCTGTTGACGGACCAGGAGGCCTGGGATGTGGCGGCATTTATGAATTCACATGAACGACCGCAGGATCCGCGCTTTGACGGCAATTTTTCCCGGACTGCCCGTAAGTTTCACAGTAGTAAATACGACTATTACGGCAAGTTGAAAAAGCCGGATGGCAAGTTGCTGGGTAAAGATGCACCACGCAAATGAGCACAGTCTGCCTTTTTGTGCGGGGGTGTTGAACATGATTCGACTGTGTTTGTCGGTTGCGGTACTGGGGTTAATGCTGACCACCCGGGCACTGGCAGCTCCCTCATCCAGCGTGGCCTGGACGACAGAGACTGTGGCTTTGATCAGGAGCGGGAATCCGGTAACAGGCAAACAGCTGTCCTATGGTTGTGCTGGCTGTCATGGCACAGAGGGTCTGGGTGTGAGTCCTGCCTATCCGCATATTGCCGGCCAGGATGCGTTCTATCTGTTCAAGCAATTGCAGGATTTCAAGGACGGGTCGCGTGACAATCCGCAAATGACGGGGATTGTCGCGAGCCTGTCGGAACGGGATATGGCGGATATTGCAGCGTATTACGCAGCCATGCAGGGGGCTGCGCCAGTCAGGGGGAGCAGTCATTCCGCGGTGGTAGACCTGGTCAGTCGGGGGCAGGGCAGCCGCATGATACCGGCCTGCAGTGGTTGTCACGGAACAGGGGGGAAAGGGAATTCCGGTTATTATGGAATGCCGGTGCTGGCGGGCCAGAAGGCCGTGTATATCTCTATCGCCCTGCGTCAATACCGGGCGGGTGACCGGGCCAATGATGTCTACAGCGTGATGCGGGCAATTGCCGAAAATCTTACTGATAATGAGATAACGGTACTGGGGAAATACTACGCTACGCAGGATCCGCGCCAGTAGTCTTTCACTCTGATAACAACGGTGTTTTTCCGTGGATTTCGTGGCTATGATATCGATCATTATCAGGTTGAATCAGTGCCGGGAACCTGTCGGACTTAAATAAATGAGGTGCTGAATGGGTAAACTGAATTTTCCATGGCTGGCGTTGGGGCTGGGATTAATGGTGGCAGCTGGTTTGCTGGCGTCGGGTGCCTTGTCGCCCGGGGCGGACTATGACCTGCCCTTGCTGACGATGTTGATCGTGAATGAATTCGGCTTTTTTGTAACGGCGATTGGCGCAGGTGTAGGGATTAACTCCCTGCTCAAGGACGGTGTACAGCCGACCTTGCTGATGGTGGTCGTTGCTTGTGCAGTGATGGCCACCGGCTTTCTTTACCTGGCTATCAAATTGTGGCCGGGTATGTCGGCAGGCTAGTTATAACAGCGGATACATGCAAACCAGTCTCCCTGTTCTGTATTCTTTCCGTCGTTGTCCCTATGCGATGCGGGCACGGATGGCGATCAGCTATAGCGGTATTGCTGTAGAATTGCGTGAAGTTGTCCTGCGGGACATGCCGGCATCACTGCTGGCGTGTTCACCCAAGGCGACAGTGCCGGTGCTGGTGTTGCCGGATGGCCGGGTAGTGGAGGAAAGTCGGGATATAATTGGCTGGGCACTTGCAGTGAATGACCCGGACAGGTGGCAGCCTGATTCCGTGGATAGCATGCACCGGGAGATCAGTTGCCTGGTTGACGAGAATGATGCTGCCTTCAAACAAAGCCTGGACTGTTACAAATATGCGGAGCGGTATCCGGAACACCCGGCTGACTATTACCGCGTGCAGGGAGAATTGTTTCTCGGGGAACTGGAACGTCGACTGGACCAGCATGCCTGGCTCTGTGGTGAGCATATAAGTGTGGCGGATGTTTCGATTTTTCCTTTCATACGCCAGTTCGCACACGTTGACAAGACCTGGTTTGATGGTGCTGCGTACCCGCGGCTGCAGGCCTGGTTGAATTGCTTCCTGCAGTCCACCCTGTTTGCGGGGGTTATGCAGAAGTACCCGCAATGGCGGGAAGGGGATGTCGCGACAGTGTTTTCTGCTGGCGGCAGCAAGGCAACAGATACACAGGACAGGAAAAAATCATGTTGAAACGATTGTTATGTGCCGGGTTGCTGTTACTGGCGATGGCCATGCCGGCTCATGCTGGCTGGGAATTTCCGCTATTCAATACCGGGAGCCTGGATCCGGCCGGGCTGGATCGGGCATTTGAGTGCGAGGTCCAGCAGCTTATGGATGAACAGGCCGACCGCTTGCAGGGTGTGGATGCAGTCGTGACACGTTTTGGAAATACCATGGTAATTACCGGGCAGGCGCGGGATGCTGGCGATCGTGAGCGGATAGACCAACTGGTGCTTGATGCAGCAGGTATAACACGGGAGCAGCAGGGCAGTCCGGCAGTGGTGCCTGCCAGTACGCGTGGCTGTGAAGGGAAGGCCCTGGCATCCAACTCCAAGCGCAAGTTGATTGTAAAAACCAGCAGGGATTGCAGTTCGCTGCGGGTCGACGAGGACCTGCAAGGACAGATAAAAGGGCGGGTGTTCAATCATATTGCAGTTGCTTCACCGGACCCGGTGAAACAGCGTGCCAGTGCCGGGTTGCTGGCGGCGCAGGCAAACATGGCACTGATAAATGCCGGTGTTATCGATGCCCTGGACGGGAATCTCATCAAACTGGTTGCCCAGGATGGCGTGGTTTATGTGCTGGGTGAGCTGGATGCTGCCCTGCAGACTGAAATCAGGATGGTGCTGACGAAGCTTGCCGGTGTTGCTGAGGTGCAGTTTTATGTTGACTAGCCGGGCCTGATCGATGTCGGCACGCACCGTGTTTTCGATCATTGAGTCACCCATGCATCCGGATTTCTCCACGCTGTACACACGGCTGGGAATCAGGGAAAGCAAATTCAGCTCCATGCGCAAGGCCATCAGTGCGCTGAAAACGCAGGCCCCTGACCTGGTTGTTGCAGAATTCATGTATGGCTATGGCAATAATTACGCCGGAGTCAATGTCTGCAACCTGGATGTGTTCCTGTACAGTCTGCAGAAATATGCCCGGGATGCCAGTATTATAGTGCTGGTGGACCGGCACGAATATCAATACGTTGAAAAACTGGCTGCGTTATTTCCCTTGCATGCCGTGTTACGGCAGCCGGTGTGTGCGCAGGATATCGAACCCGTTTTGAGAGAGCACATGGAAATCACATTATGAGTATGCAAACGACAGAACCGGCTGTGACCGGCAATTCCGGTGCAACCGGCGTGTTGCTGGTGAACCTGGGGACACCGGAATCCCCGGCTGTTGCCGATGTGCGTCGTTTTCTCAAGGAGTTTCTCTGGGACCCACGGGTAGTGGAATTATCGCGCCCGGCGTGGTGGCTGGTGCTAAATCTCGTAATATTGAATACCCGTCCGCGGCGCTCGGCCAGGGCCTATGCAAAAGTATGGACTGATGCAGGCTCTCCCCTGATGGTGATCTCCAGGCGTCAGCATGTCGCGTTACAGGCCGAGCTGGACCAGCAGCTCGATGTGCCTGTACCGGTGGCGCTGGCCATGCGTTATGGCAAGCCATCGATAGCAGCAGGCATGCAGGAGCTGCGTGCAGCAGGTGTCAAACGCTTGCTGGTATTGCCGCTGTACCCGCAGTACTCGGCGACCACGACAGCATCCATTGTTGATGCTGTTGCGGATGAATTACGCCACTGGCGTGCCTTGCCGGAGCTGCGTTTCATTAACGACTATCATGAGCATCCGTCCTATATCACGGCGCTTGCAGACAGCGTTCGCCGCTATCAGGCAACGCATGGTGAACCCGACCGGCTGTTGCTGTCCTTCCATGGTATTCCGCAGGAATATGTCGATGCCGGTGACCCCTACGCGCAGCAATGCTACCGGACTGCTGAATTGCTGGTGCAGGCGCTGGAGCTGCCAGCTGACCGCTGGCAGCTGAGTTTTCAGTCACGCCTCGGACCAAAGCAATGGCTGCAGCCATACACTGACCATACGCTAACGGCGCTGGCGGCAGAGGGTGTAAAGAATGTCCAGGTGATATGCCCCGGCTTTAGTGTGGACTGCCTGGAAACACTGGAAGAAGTGGCGCTGGAAAACCGCGATACCTTTCTTGGAGCTGGCGGTGAGCAGTACGGCTATATCCCTTGTCTTAACGACGATGCATCACATGTTCGCCTGTTCTCCGCGCTGGTTTCCCGGCACACACAGGGGTGGGTCTGAGCATGTACAACTCCGGGTCATATGACGTGATGAATGGTTACCAACCATGAAAGCAATGATTCTTGCAGCCGGACGCGGTGAGCGTATGCGGCCCCTGACGGACACCGTGCCCAAGCCCTTGCTGCGTATTGGCGGCCAGACACTTATTGAGCGTCATGTCTATGCCCTGGCGCGGGCGGGTATTACCGAACTGATTATCAATCATGCGTACCTGGGAGAACAGATTGTGCAGGCGCTGGGTGATGGCGATGCCTACGGTGTGAGTATCAGTTACTCGCCTGAAACAGGCGGTTCACTGGAAACCGGCGGCGGCATTCTGAATGCATTGCCCTTGCTGGGGACTGCTCCGTTTCTGGTGGTGAACGGTGATATCTGGGCTGACTTTCCGTTTGATTCACTGCCGTCACAGCCAGACGGCCTGGCACACCTGGTCATGGTGGAGAATCCGGAGAACCATCCGCAAGGCGATTTTTCGCTGTCGGGGGGGCGGATGTCTCAGCAGGGTCCCGCGATGCTGACATTCAGTGGCATTGGCGTGTATCGACCGGAATTGTTTGCCGGCTGTACCCCCGGGGTGTTCCCGCTGGCTCCGATTTTGAGAAAGACGATGGATGCGGGGCAGGTGAGCGGCGAACATTACACGGGTAGCTGGTTTGATGTCGGTACACCGGAGCGACTGGACGCGGTGAATCGCGTGATCATTAATTTGCAGTGACAGGTTGCACCGGTGCTCTGCCGGGGTAACAGGTGTTGACGGGGTAGTACGACGATGGGCCAGGAAATCGAGGCGGTACGATTTACACCGGATGACTTTGTAGAGTATGCGGATCGCTTGCGCGCCGAGACAGCCTTGCTGGATGAGTGGTTCACTGCGGATATCTTCTCGCCCCGTGATCGTATGGGAGGCTTTGAACTTGAGGCATGGCTGATCGATAGCCTGGCGCGTCCGGCACCACTTAATGAAACCTTCCTGAAACAGCTGGACAATCCCTTGGTGGTGCCCGAGCTGGCGCGCTTCAATGTCGAGTTGAATGACCATCCACAGCACCTGTGGGGGTCCGCGCTCAGCCGCTTCGAGGCAAGCCTGGGTGCTACATGGCAGCAATGCAGGCAGGCGGCAGCCGATTTGCAGTTGCGCCTGCTGATGATCGGTATCCTGCCGACGCTGAAAGAGACCGAGCTCTCGCAGGCAAACATGTCTGATCTGAAACGCTATCGTGCCCTGAATGAGCAGATTCTGCGCCTGCGTGAAGGCCGGCCACTGGAGCTGGATATCAATGGCCGGGAACATCTCAGGGTGGCACATAATAATGTCATGCTGGAAGCGGCAACCACGTCTTTTCAGCTGCATCTCAAGATACATCCGCGTGTCGCCAGGCGTGCCTATAATGCGGCAATGATTGTGTCGGCGCCGCTGGTGGCGGTGGCAGCAAATTCACCTTATTTGTTCGGTCATGACCTCTGGAGTGAAACGCGTATACCGCTGTTTGAACAATCGGTCGCCGTTGGTGGTTTTGCCGGTGCCAGTCACGGGCCAATGCGACGGGTAACCTTTGGTTCCGGCTATGTGCGGCATTCCATCTTCGAATGTTTTGTGGAAAACGAGCAGCACTATCCCTTGCTGTTACCGATGCAGTTTCATGACGGACTGGAGCAGATGTCGCATGTGCGCCTGCACAATGGCACTATCTGGCGCTGGAACCGCCCCCTGATCGGCTTTGATTATGACGGAATACCACACCTGCGCATTGAACACCGGGTTATCCCTGGCGGCCCGACGATCGTGGACATGATCGCGAATGCGGCCATGTTTTATGGCCTGATGCAGGCCTTGATGAGTGCAGAGGTCCCGCCCGAACAGCAATTACCGTTTGCTGTGGCGCGCGATAATTTTTATGCGGCTGCCCAGCATGGGCTGGATGCGCACGTTACCTGGCTGGATGACCAGCGAAGCACTGTACGGCAGTTGCTGCTGGAGCAACTTGTGCCCATGGCGCGGCGGGGGCTGGAGCAGCTGGAGATCGACAGGGATGATATCAATCGCTATCTCGGCATTATCGAGGCCCGTGTGCGCAGTGGGCAGACCGGTACGGTCTGGCAACGGACTTATGTGGAACGCCATGGCGATGACCTGGCGGCAATGACAAATGCCTACTATGCGCACCAGGAAACGGGTGCACCGGTACATGAATGGGAAATCAGTTGAAGTAATGATGCTTAATGAAATAGAAAATTTGCCGGAGGGTCTGCTGGAAACACCCGTGGAGTCACTGGCGGAATTGCTGGGTGGCCCGACACTGATACATTTACCGGGGCGGCGCCCGGAACCGTTGTTCGTGACGGTGCTGGCACATGGTAATGAGAGCACCGGGTTTTATGCCATACAGTCACTGTTGCAGCAATACCGAAACCGGGAGTTGCCGCGTGCCCTGTCGATTTTTATCGGCAATGTCACGGCAGCCACTGAGGGGCAGCGTTTTCTGGATGGACAGGCTGACTATAATCGTGTCTGGCCGGGTACCGAACAGGTCGATGCCCCGGAGGCGCGGATGATGCAGAAGGTGGTGGACAGCCTGCGGGCGCGCCAGGCCTTTGCCAGTGTCGATATTCACAACAATACGGGGATCAATCCGCATTACGGCTGTATTAACCGTGTGGATAACCAGTTTCTGCATCTTGCCTCGTTATTCAGTCGCACAGTGGTGTATTTCATTCGTCCACGGGGCGTACAGTCGATGGCAATGTCGGGTGTCTGTCCTGCGGTGACCATTGAATGCGGCAAGCCCGATCATGAATACGGCATGGCGCATGCGCGCGACTACGTGGATGCCTGTCTGCACCTGAGCGAATTGCCGCAGCATCCGGTAGCCTCTCACGATGTGGACCTGTTTCATACGGTTGCGGTTGTGAAAATACCGGCAGAAGTCAGCTTCGGGTTTGCTGATGAGCCGGTTGATTTGCGGTTGCTGCGTAATGTCGACCACCTTAATTTCCGGGAATTGCCGGTGGGCACGGAGCTGGGCTGGATACGGCCGGGCGTTACCGTTGAACTGGATGTGACTGATGACAATGATCAGTCAGTGTATGACCGTTATTTTTCGATCGAAGACCATGCGCTGGTAACGGCCAGGCCATTAATGCCCTCGATGTTTACGCTGGATGAAAGGATTATTCGCCAGGACTGTCTTGGCTACCTGATGGAAAGGCTCCTGCCGGAAGGTTCTTAGCTATTTCCCCTCCGCATTTATTGCTGGCCCTGACGGGCCATGGTTACGGGCATCTGGCGCAGTGTGCGCCGGTCGTCAATAGCTTGCGGCAGCAGTTGCCGGAGTTGCTCCTTACCGTCTGTAGCAGCCTGCCGCATGCGGTGGTTGCGGCCAGAATCGACCGTGAATTTGACTATCGACAGACAGAACTGGACCCGGTGCTGCGCATGTTGAATGCATGGGAAGTTGATATAGCTGCTTCACGGCAGGTCTACCGCGAGTTTCATCGCAACCGGGAACAGGGTTGCCAGCACGATATCGACCTGCTGGAGCAGCTAAGCCCCGATCTTGTGCTGGCTGATATTCCCTGGCGAATTCTGTCGGCTGCTGCGCACTGCGGGATACCGGGCGTGGGCCTGTGTTCCCTGAACTGGGCCGCCATCTATGCGGCTTATTGCGAAGACAATAGCGAAGACCGGGACATACTGGAACAGATGATGAACGGCTACCGTGCCGCCTGTCTGTTTCTGGCACCGACACCGGCGATACCCATGCCGGACCTCGATAATGTGGTGACAACAGGCCCCATTGCCCGGCGGGGCAGCCGGCAGCAAGCGGCATTACTGGAACGCTGTGCTGTTGACGGGGTAACAAGGGCGGTGCTGGTTGCCCTTGGGGGTATTGTGACCTCGTTGCCGGTGGACAACTGGCCGCACATTGAAGGTGTAATCTGGATATTTACCGATGCCGTGCAGAGTCGTCGCCATGATATGGTCGATTCCAATGCACTGGAAATGCCGTTTATCGACGTGCTGGCATCCGTCGATGTTGTGCTTACCAAGCCCGGTTATGGCACCTATGCCGAGGCGGTGTGTAATGGCGTGCCGGTACTCACGATAGCACGCCGGGACTGGCCGGAAACGGCATACCTGAATAGCTGGGTACAGCAGCATGGTCACCTGGAAGTGATGACACGTGCGCAGTTTTTCAGTGGCGATTTCGTGTCGCAGGTGAACGCCTTGCTGGCAAAAGAACCCGGCCCCGGCATTGAACCGGCTGGCATCCAGCAAGCAGCCGACCAAATCCGCTCCCTGCTCTGATCAATGGGATCAATGGGGTCAGTGTCGATTGATTTAATCTACAACGTCTGACATACAAATATTTTCCATAAGAATATCCTTTTCCGTCACTATCAATGACTGGTTCAAGGGGTACTGATGGCCAGACACAAGCGGCTTGTTTTGCCAGGTCAACCGCAGCATGTCATTCAACGGGGCATTAACCGGGATGTTGTTTTTGTAGATGAAGAAGATTATCGCTTTTATCTGGATAGTCTGAAGCAGGTATGTCAGAAATATCGTTGTCGTTTACATGCCTATGTATTGATGACAAACCATGCTCATTTGCTGATTACGCCCGCGACAGATGATGGGCTGGGGAAAACCCTGCAGTCCCTGGGCAGGCGCTATGTGCAGAACTTTAACGACAAGTACCAGCGAACGGGCACCTTGTGGGAAGGCCGATACAAGTCAGCCTTGATTGACACGGAACGATATTTATTGACTTGCTACCGGTATATTGAAATGAATCCTGTTCGTGCTGGCATGGTGTCCACGCCTGGCGAATATCCATGGACAAGCTATCATTTTAATGCGTTAGGGACGTCAGATAGCCTTGTTTCTCCACATCCACTGTATCTGCGGTTAGGTGGTGCGGCGGATGAACGTTATTCGGCTTATCGTGCGTTATTCCATCATCATGTCGGTACCGATGTGCTTGATAAAATCAGAAACATGACCAACACAGAGTGGATTATCGGTAATGACCGGTTTGCCGGGCGAGTGGCGCAGTTGTTGGGTCGGCAGACGCGACCAAGGGCGCGGGGTGGTGACAGAAAGTCAGAAAAGTTCAGGGGTAAGGTTTGATCAATCGACACTGACCCCTTTGATTTCGCTGGCCTGCTGGTCGGCATGGTAGGAGGAGCGCACCATGGGGCCACTGGCAACATGGGTAAAGCCCAGTTCGTAGCCCAGTTCACCGAGGCGCTCAAATTCATCCGGATGTACATAACGGTCCAGAGGCAGATGGTGCACGCTGGGTTGCAGATATTGCCCAAGCGTCAGCATATTGCAGTCATGCTCACGCAGGTCATGCATTACCTGCTCCACTTCCCCGATGGTTTCGCCAACACCCAGCATCAGTCCTGACTTGGTTGGTACGTCCAGGTGCAGTGCCTTGAAGCGCTTTAGCAGATTCAGTGACCAGGCATAATCCGAGCCTGGGCGTACCTTTTTGTACAGGCCGGGTACCGTTTCCAGATTGTGATTGAATACATCCGGCGGTGACTTGATGAGAATGTCCAGCGCCCTGTCCATGCGGCCACGAAAGTCCGGCACCAGTACCTCGATCCTGATGTCTGGACTGTACTTGCGAATGGCTTTTATGCATTGCGTGAAATGACCGGCACCGCCGTCACGCAGATCATCACGATCAACCGAGGTGATCACGACATAACTCAGCCCCATGTCCCTGATAGTGCGCCCCAGATTTTCCGGTTCATCGGTATCCAGCGGGTCGGGGCGGCCATGCGCCACGTCACAGAATGGACAGCGGCGTGTGCAAATGTCGCCCATGATCATGAAGGTGGCCGTGCCGCCGGCAAAGCATTCACCGAGATTCGGGCACGAGGCCTCTTCACAGACGGTGTGCAGATGATTGTCACGCAGCACTTCCTTGAGACGTGACACTGCGGGATGTGACGGTGACCGGGCGCGGATCCATGCAGGTTTGCGCTGCGGCCGGATTGTGGTTTCTATTTTTACTGGCAGGCGGTCTGTCTTGGCCGCGCCGCGCTGTTTGCGTTCAATGTTACTCATGGTGCCGGTTTATCCAGTAATCGTTCAAGGTGTTTTTGAAACTGTGTGCTGATGGTTGCCATCGTTGCATTAATGCCCAGGTCTCGCAGTTGCGTTACTTCAAGGCCGCTGTAGCCGCAGGGATCAATCATGGCGAATGGCGACAGGTCCATGTCGACATTGAGGCTGAGTCCGTGGAAGGCACAGCCCTTGCGAACACGCAAACCCAGTGCGGCAAGTTTGCGGTCGTCGACATACACACCGGGTGCCTTGTCACGACGTTGTGCGCTGAGTGAGTAGTCCGCGAGTAAGTCCATCACTGTCTGTTCCAGAATCCTGACCAGTGATTGTACACCCAGTTGGCGCCGTTTGATGTTCAGCAGGGTGTAGGCAACCAACTGACCGGGGCCATGGTAGGTTACCTGCCCGCCGCGGTCTGTGTTGATCACCGGTATACTGCCGGTGTTATGCAGGTATTTCTGCTTGCCGTTGCGGCCGAGAGTGAAAACCGGGGGATGTTCAAGAAACCAGAGTTCATCCGGGGTATTGGCCTTACGGTTGTCAGTAAAGGTCTGCATGTCATGCCAGGCAGATTCGTAGTCTGTTAGTCCGAGATGTCTGACGGTCAGGGCGGGGGGGGCAGACATGGCAGACCGTGCTTGTTCAAATGGCCATGATGACCGCTTCACAGTCGACCAGGTCCTGATAGATTGCATCCAGTTGTTCGCGGCTGGTGGCGTTGACAGTGACGGTGACCGAGATATAGTTGCCCTCATTGCTATCGCGTGTGTGCACGGCGCCTTCCGCCACGTCCGGGGCGTGCCTGCGGACAATCTCGACAACGATAACATCCAGTTCACAGTTGGCTTTTCCCATTGCCTTGATGGGGAATTCACAAGGGAACTGCAGGGGGGGGGCTTCTCCTTTTTCGCTCATGCGGCAAGTGTAAGTATCAATGGGGTCAGTGTCGATTGATTTTCTATCTTGTTGTTTTGAAGCTTCTGTTTTCCTTGTAAAAATCAATTGACACTGACCCCATTGATTCAAAAGTGGGGCATCCCGGGTGTCTTGCCGAGCGACGTTCTGGGTCTGCCCGGGCGTGAGTATCCCGGTCGGTATCCGTGGCCGGGTCGCTGTCCATGCCTGCGCCATGGTCGATGCTGCCGGTAGCGCGGGTAGTACGGGTAGGCGGGGTAGTAGCTAACGGGATCATTGTTGTATGTGTTTTGCAGCGCAGCCTGCGCCTCTGCCCGGGCCTTGCTGGCCTCGGCTTCCGCCTGCTTTTTCTCGGCCACCAGTTTCTCGTTTTCCAGTCGGCGTGTTTGCATGCGCGCTGCCTGGTTAATGACAGAATAGAAACCATCATCAGCCACGTTGCCCGGGGCTGCACCACTTGTCGGTAGCACCTCAACGAGCTGTGCCTCGACTGCAGGCTCCTGTGGTGGTGCCTCACTGAAATGCGTTGTACCACTGTCATCAACCCAGGTGTAGACCTGTTCAGCACTGTTGAGCGAAACGGGCAGTGAAATAAGGGTGTAGAGGAAAATGCTGGTATATCGTTTCATGATGTTGCCGGCCTCAAGCCGAGGGCGCCCTGATGCCTGATTGATTCCACATACCCTGATTCTAGCTGATGGCGGCGGTTGCTGTGTCCGGAGATATTGATTTGCTCCGGATGATCGTGAAAAACTGACCGGGTGATTTATGTAATTATCAATAAATACAGTTACTTGTGTTGTTTTTGGGTTGAAAAGCAGCTGGTGTCTGCCGTTAAACCCCTGTCAGCCGACTTCTAAAGCCTCCTTGTCGGGTGGCCGATAGCTTTCTTACGTGCCAGTTCAGACTGGCCTGGCCATGGAAAAACCAGTAAGGGGGCAGTGCGATGAGTGCGGTTACAGAAGACATCGTTTTAAAAAGGAAGCCACGTAAGAAACGCGCCAAGGGTATGGCTGCATTACGCAAGATTCGCCGGGCCCTGGCGCGCAAGAAGCTTGAAGAAATGCATGAACAAAAAGTATTGCAAGAAAATATCTATGATGTGTTTGCTGATGAAGATGACGACCCGGTAAACCTCTAACCCGTACATCTCACCCCCTCCATTAACAGGCACTGACCGCATTCCTGCGGCCAGTGCTTCTGCTTGCAGGGTACCCCGCCAACATGAATCTGGCATAGAATCATGACGTGGCTGCCCGACCAATAAAACCCCGAAGAATAAAGCTCAGTTGTGATGTTACCGTCAAGGACGTCCTGTGTGCCGCGATACGCGAGTATGCACATGCCGCTTACCCGGAGGGTGGTTCGGAATGTGCGCAGGTAGCACGTTATACCCTGCTGGAACTGGCGGCAGACATCGATGCCGGGATCACCGCTGGCAATGAAACCGTTGAGGTGAGTAAACGGCCCATGGCCATGGTGAAGGCTGCCCTTGAATATTATTTCAATCGTGCTGATGCAGCGCAGGGGACAGGCTCGACACAGCAGCGGGCATTGTTTGACAGTTTGCTGCAGGAACAACGGGNNAGCCTTTATTTTTCCGTGTTCTTCCGTATCTGGACGCCGCCATGGCGGCAGATCGCCACGCTTGATCGGGTGCTAGAACGGCATGTGAAATGTCAGCATGCCACCATTGTTACCATCCAGATCCACGCCGATCCGTACCGGGGTATCCACCCCCATCATGGAATCATGGAACACGGCGGTAATAAAATACCCGAGTGCGGCACCGGCCAGTACGTCTGTGGGGTAGTGATCCTTCGATTCAACCCGTGCCCAGGCCGTCGCTGCAGCCACGGTCCCGGCTGAATATTTCAGTACCTTCCGTGGCACGGGTGACATGTCGATGGCATCGAGATTACGTGATGTGAGTACCGCAAAGCTGGATGCAGCAGAGGCATGGGCTGACGGCATGCTGCGGTCATCACTGTCATCGGGGCGTGTCCGGCCAGTATTGTCCTTGAGGACGGAGGTAACACCTCCTGCAGCCAGTGCTGCGGAGATTTCCACCAGCATTCCCTTGAGTTTTGTGCTGCTCCATTCAGTGCCGCCGGGACCGCCCGGCGTGGCCAGTGCACTGACAATAGCAGCGACCGCCAGCCCATCGGCCATGATGTCACTGGCATCATCAGCGGATGATTCCGAGCCGAACAGCGGTTGTTCACGGAGTGCCCAGTCGGAAAGGTCTTCATCCAGATCACCAACCGACAGCACCAGGGCACCTGCAAGTGGCGCCCAGGTGTGCGGATCACGCGCTGCCTTCCAGGCCGAGGATTTCAGTTTATCCCAGCTCGGGAAGGCGGCATTCTCACCCCAGCGTTGACCGTTGGGCAGGGTGCTGCAACCTGTTGCCAGCGTGGTCAGGAGCACCAGCAACATGCTGTGGAGCTTGCAATGTGCCATGGTTTTTACCGGCAATTCCTTACCGGATATTCAGGTCCGACAGGCTCTCAGGCTACTTGATCCATTCCTGCAGGGCAGTAATGATTTTTTCAGCCTGATCCTTGCTGGAGATATTAAACTTTGATTTGGGCTGGTACTGGCCATTGCGCTTCTGATAGCGGCGGATGGAATATTTGTCCGGGCCGTACTCTTCCTTGGAGCGGTTCCAGTCCTGGTAGCGGTAAATGATTGTCGACCAGGCGCCCTTGGTCAGTACTTTCTTGTCCAGTTCCTTAACGGTCTCTATCCCGTCTTCTTCGTAGGAGATAGTCAGTTCTTCAACAGTTTCGGCCATGCCACCCTCCAGCATCATTATTGTCTTGGCGTGATTCGCTGCTGGCAATCATACGGGTTTATGCAGGCGGCGGAAATCCCGTTAACAAGGGGCTGATTTTTCAGGGTATGATCATTCGGTTTTAGACTTACACAGGACTGCGCAGGTGCCAGCATATCTCACTGCCCCCGTTCCCCGGACCAGCATGCCCGGTGGTCTCCCCTTTATCATCGCCAACGAGGCAGCGGAACGTTTCAGCTTTTATGGTATGCGTGCCATCCTGGTTGTGTTCATGACCCAGTACCTGCTGGATGCCAGTGGCTCGCTGGATGTCATGTCGGAGGAGGATGCCAAGGGCTGGTATCACCTGTTCGTCTCGGCAGTGTACCTCACCCCCCTGCTGGGAGCGCTGATCTCGGATGGTCTGTTGGGGAAATACCGTACCATTATCCTGTTGTCACTGGTTTATTGTGCCGGCCACTTTGTGCTGGCCCTGGATGACACCAGCCGGGGACTTGCGGTTGGACTGGGCCTGATTGCGCTCGGTGCCGGGGGGATAAAACCCTGTGTGTCTTCACACCTGGGTGACCAGTTTGGCTCGTCCAACCAGGGCCTGTTGGCGCGTGCCTTTTCCTGGTTTTACTTTGCCATCAATTTCGGTGCATTTGTTTCCAGTCTGGCGATACCCTGGTTGCTGCAGCACTACGGGTCTGCCATTGCCTTTGGCCTGCCCGGGGTTTTAATGCTGCTTGCAACCCTGATTTTCCGGGCGGGCCGCTACCGGTTTGTGCACGTGCCGCCCGGTGGGCGCAGGTTTCTTAAAGAGGCCTTCAGCAGGACCGGGTTGGGTGCACTGGGGCGGCTGACAGTGGTGTACCTGTTCATTGCCGTGTTCTGGGCGTTGTTTGACCAGACCGGTTCATCCTGGGTGTTGCAGGCCGGGCAAATGGACCGCCTGCTGTTTGGTGTTGAACTGTTGCCGGCACAGATCCAGGCCGCCAACCCCCTGCTGGTGATGTTGCTGATACCGGTGTTTTCCTATCTGCTCTATCCGGCAATTAACCGGGTCTTCCCGCTCACACCCTTACGCAAGATCGCTATCGGTTTGTTTGTGGCCGCCGCCGCATTTGCCATTCCGACAGCCGTACAATTGTCGATCGACCAGGGCGGCAGTCCATCCATTGGCTGGCAGTTGCTTGCCTATGTCGTACTAACCTCGGCAGAGGTCATGGTATCCATCACCTGCCTGGAGTTTTCCTATACCCAGGCACCAAAAACGATGAAGTCTTTTGTAATGGCCTTTTTTATGTTGTCGATTTCACTGGGCAACCTGTTTACCAGTGCCGTCAACTTTTTCATTCAGGAGCCGGATGGCAGCAGCAAGCTGGAGGGAGCAGAGTATTTCCTGTTCTTTACCTTACTGATGCTGGTAACCGCGATATTGTTCATGCTGCTGGCACGTTTTTATCGCGGCCAGAGCTATGTTAATGCAGAGCAGCCGGTCATGGCGTGATGCGGATACTGTTGCTGTCTGCCTATGATGCACACAGTCATCGCCGCTGGCGGCAGGGGCTGGTCGCGGCGTTTCCCGAGTGGCAGTGGACGGTGTTGACGCTGCCGCCGCGCTTTTTTTCATGGCGTGTGCGTGGCAATAGTCTGAGCTGGGCGTTTGCAGAGCGGGAAACACTGGAACAGTCCTATGATGTACTGATAGCAACATCCATGACTGATTTGTCTGCGCTAAAGGGGCTGGTGCCGGCGTTGGCAAATGTGCCGGCGCTGGTGTATTGCCACGAAAACCAGTTCGCCTACCCGGACCGCCGCGATGGACAGACTATAGAACCAAAGGTGACCAGCCTGTATGCGCTGCTGGCCGCCGATCGTGTCGTGTTTAATTCGGCCTGGAACCGGGAATCCTTTCTTGATGGTGCCCGGGCCTTGCTGCAGTTGATGCCCGATGCCGTGCCGGACGGGGTGGTTGAGTCGGTTGCCGGCAAGAGCTGCATCCTGCCGGTGCCACTTGAAGCGCACTGGTTTGATAAAGCGGGTGAGACTGCAAATACCGATGGGCCGTTTACCATAGTCTGGAATCACCGTTGGGAACATGACAAGGCGCCGGAACGCCTGTTCGGCGCACTGCTTGCCTTGCACGCGGCCGGGCTGGACTTCAGGGTGCATGTGGTTGGTCAGCAGTTCCGCGAACAGCCGCCGGTGTTTGCGGAAATGTATCCCCTGTTAAAAGACCATATTGGCGAATGGGGGATGGTCGATGCAGATGCTGACTACCAACGCCTGCTGCGGCAATCACACGTAGTGCTGACAACGGCCCTGCATGAGTTCCAGGGGTTGGCAGTACTGGAGGCGGTGGCATCAGGGTGTCTCCCCCTGGCGCCGGATCGCCTGGCCTATCCGGAATTCATCCCGGATAGTTGCCGCTATCCCTCGTATCCGGATGATCCCGGGCGTGAAAGTGCAGTCATTGCAGAACATCTGCAACGCCTGTGTGTTCGTTATTACCAGCATGATTTGCCGGCGTCACCCGCAGTCCGTGACCTGTCGTGGTCCTGCCTGTTACCGGCCTACAGGGCGGAGATCAATGGCCTTGCATAAAAAGGAGCAGTTCCATGGCGGGCGCTCGCAGGGCCGGCCCGTGCCGCCGGCACTGCGTTTTATGCGCTTCATGTTTGCAACACTGGGGCCATTTTTCCCCGGCCTGATGGGGCGCTGGGCCTGTCGCTTGTGGTTCCGTACCCGGCGTTTTCCGGAGTCGGCTGCCGGCAAGCGCATTGCCCGCAGTGCGCAGCATGACACCTTGCTGGTCGATAATATCCCGATTGCTCTTTACACCTGGGGCACGGGACCGGTGGTGCTGTTTGTACACGGGTGGTCCGGGCGAGGGAGTCAGGTGACGGCTTTTGTCGAGCCATTAACGGCGGCCGGCTTTCAGGTTGTTGCTGTTGATGCACCGGGGCATGGTGAAACCCCGGGAGACAGCACCAATATCCTGGAGTGTGCGGCAGTGCTGCAGGCTGTCGGCGCACACTATGGTCCCGTTTATGCAGTACTCACTCATTCCTTCGGTGGCATGGTGCTGGCCTATGCCTTGAACCAGGGTATGTCAGTCGAGCGGGTTGTTTCTATCAGTGCGCCAGCGCAGGTGGAGTATCTCATGGAAGGGTTTGCGCGAACCCTGGCTATTCCTGAAATCGTGATTGCCGAGATGCAGAAAATAATTGATCAGCGGTTTACCGGTTCACTGTGGGAGCGACTTTCAACCGTGCATAATGTGCAGAATCTGGCTGTCCCTGCCCTGATTATCCATGACAAGGATGATGTCAGCGTATCCTGGCAGCAGGGCAGGATGATTGCCGATGCCTGGCCGGGGGCACGCTTTATGAAAACCAGCGGCCTTGGTCATGGCCGAATTCTGCGTGACAGGCAGGTTGTTAAGGCGGCGGTGGAGTTTATTTCAGAGTGAACAGGCGCAATGCTTCTCAAGCGTGCACCCGGTTAACACCACAATCTGTTATTAATACGTATTTCCCACAATATCCCTGCACCACCTGATCCGCTACGATCAGTCTTGCAGCCAACAATAATAATTATATCCGGGGGAAGTCGTTATGAATAAATCATGGTTATTGAGTATTGCGTGTACCCTGACTTTGTCAGCTGTGATTAGCAGTGCCAAAGCGGCAATTGTTGCCAGTACCGACGCTGCAATTACAGGTGCGGACCAGTCCTGTGCTCAAATGCTTACAGGCTATCCTTCATTATTTGCTGATGGGGCGCGGACATTAAATGTGCCTGGAGAACCCGGTCAAACGCAGGCTGCCGGGAATTTTAACTGTGTTATAGATGGCACTCCGGCAGCAAGTCCGCAGACTAATTCCCATATGGATTTATTACTGTTACTGATAGTAGCGGCTGTCGCAGGTATTTTATCGGAGATCTATGACCGGCGCTCTTATCAATAATACAGTACACCCGCAGATGTACGCAGGCTCTCTGCTTGTGTCTGTTTATCGAAGCGGTTAAGCAGTTTTCTTACGTCTGGATATTCCGAGCAGTCCCAGCAGGCCAGAGCCAAAGAGCCAGATAGCGGCAGGAACCGGAACAACCGCGCCAGGTGGGATGCCGGTAACGGAATCAGGCAGCAGGATATGATCGGATATCAGGTTTCCCATTCTGACCGATGCGTAGTCAATCTGCGGATCGTTGTCGGGGTTGGTGAAGCCGGTATTATGGGCATAGACGAAATGACCATCGTGTTTGCCGCTTTTGGCATAAAAATCACCCCATTGCGGGGCGCGGTCCGAGATGATTACCAGGTCCAGGCTGAGCGAACCCATGTCCCATTTCAGTCCGTACATATCCTCCGGGATATCCGGATTGGAATTACCTTGCTGGCTTCCAAAGGTATCCAGGGAATAGCCGGCGGTAGTGCCGGAAAAGATATTGTCTTCAGTGAATGCATTATCACCGGAGGTGACCTCGATAATGAGGTGACTGATGTCCTTGTGCGCTACCTCGAAGGTATATTCATACATCCACAGCCCGATGCCTTCATTTGCGGCCTGGTCATAAGAGACCGTGTAGCTGAAACTCGTTCCACTATCCCATGGTGATGAGCCGGTGAGAGTTGTTGCGTCACTGGAGGCCCACTCGACCCAGTTCAGCCCGGAAGCTGTTGTTGCCGACGACGTAGCGAGCAAAACTGCGCCAAAAACTGCGCCAGCGAAATATTGTTTTTTCATTGTTAGAGTCTCGATTTCCCGGTACCCGGAGGACCGTGGTGCGGGATTGTTATTGTTAAATTAACGACCAAAAATAAATTTATTAATGGCTACTACAGATTTCACCCTACACTTGCCTCTCATACAGAACACTTACAGATTGCGAATCCGGTATTTTTAATGTGCGCTATATTTATTCGGGTTTCTCTGTAACCTTTTGAATATAAATTGTATTTATTGGGATCCTGGATGCGGTTCCCTGTGCCTGATAGATGCTTGTGCCCAAACGAAACCCATGGCTCTCAATCCCGAATATCCGTATCCTGTAGCGACAGGATCATGCCGTATCTTGTCAAGAGCCTTTGGAATTTATGAAACTTTATCTGCTACAACATGGCGAGGCCGTTTCCAAGCAGGAAGATCCCGGGCGTCCGCTAAGTGAGCGGGGCGTGCAGGATGTGCAGGCAGTGGCGGCCCTGCTCGGCAACGCCGGGATAAAGGTTGCACGTGTCTGGCACAGTGGCAAGCGACGGGCAGAGCAGACGGCGGACATTCTGGCAAAGGTGGTGTTGGCCGGGGGCAGGGCAGAGGTCGTCGAAGGGATTAGTCCGAATGATCCGGTAGGCGAGTTTGCCACTGATGCTGATGTCTGGGAGGAGGATACCCTGGTGGTTGGTCATTTGCCCTTTATGTCCAGGCTGGTGTCGCTGTTGGTGACCGGGGATACGGACACTGAATTGGTACAGTATCAGCCTGGTAGTCTTGTTTGCCTGGAACGACTGGATGCAGAACTGTGGGTGATTACCGGGATGCTGCGGCCAGCCCTGCTAGCGGAGACTGGCTGACATGAGTTTACGTGGCATGGTCCCGCCGGACCCGCAAACCGATGTATCGCAAGTCCGCTTTGCGGTGATCTTTACACCGCGTCAGGATCGGAAGCGATTTCCGGCAGGTTGCGTGGAAATTTTTGCGTCCGGGGAGGCCGCGCTTACCGCTGCCGATCCGGGCAAAAACCATCACGCCGCGCGCGTGGTGGGTCCTTCCAAGTCCTCCGAGGGGCAATATATCTACTACCTGATGGAATGGTTGCAGGACGTTGTACCTGCCTCCTGAAGGGAGCGGGGGCAGTGAGTGAGGCAACCCGAAGATTCTGGAAAGAGTCGGTATTCTTTACTCAGTCGCTTTGTGATTCCGGTATACCCAGCCCCCGCAGAAACTCAAGATACGCCGGCTTTTCCCATTCGCGTCCGCCCAGCGCCTGATACTGAATATGGCCGGAGGGATCTACCAGGTAGGTGGCTGGCAGGCCGCGGGGTTGCCATGCCTCGGTTACCTGACCATCTGTATCCATTAACGGCAGCAGGTCCGGTGCCACAATACCGAGAAACGTAAACACCTCATCTTCGGTTTCTGCCGTGTTGACAAGGACAATTTCCAGGGGGCTGTCGCCGAGCGCGCTAACCATGCGTTCAATGCCGGGCATTTCCTTGCGGCAGGGGCCGCACCAG
>DMKK01000161.1 GCA_003454335.1 Gammaproteobacteria bacterium
AAGTAGCTGCCAAGAAGAAGGTAGCGAAACGCAAAGTCAAGAAGAAGGTCGTCAAGCGTAAAGTAGCCGCCAAGAAGAAGGCAGTGAAACGCAAAGTAGCTACGAAGAAGAAAGCAGTGAAGCGCAAGGTAGCAGCAAAGAAGAAAGCTGCTCCGAAGCGCAAGGTTACCCGGAAGAAAAGCCGGTAACCGTCAGTCTGTCAGGGGCGCAACACCTCGCCCCTGACAACGATAAAAAAGCCCGGGCCTTATAGCCCGGGCTTTTTTTATCCATACTGCAGAAGCAGCATCGGCTACAAGGTAAGCTAGCCCGCCCCCAGAAACAGCTTGTAGGCAGGACAATCCGTTTCCTCCCGGTACACATAGCCCAGTTTATCCAGTGACTTCCGAAAATCCCCGCGACTGCCAGCGGGCACCTGTATACCGACCAGCACACGCCCGTAGTCTGCCCCATGGTTGCGGTAATGGAACAGGCTAATGTTCCAGCGGTTGCCCATTGATAACAGGAATTTCAGCAGCGCACCGGGGCGCTCCGGAAATTGAAAACGGAACAGCAACTCATCCTTGAGTCCTGGCACCCTGCCACCCACCATATGCCGGATGTGCAGCTTGGCAAGCTCGCTGTCAGTCAGGTCTTCGACAGGATAGCCCTGCCCGCGCAACACACTCACCAACTCATGCCGCTCTTCATCACCGTTCTGCAGCTGCACCCCGGCAAAAACATGCGCCTGCTGCGCATTTGAATAACGATAATTAAATTCGGTAATACCACGCTTGCCGATGGCCCGGCAAAACTTCCTGAAACTGCCAGGCTGCTCCGGAATCGTCACCGCCAGCAACGCTTCACGCTGCTCGCCAATCTGCGCCCGCTCGGACACGTGCCGCAGGCGGTCGAAATTAACATTGGCGCCACTGTTTATTGCAACCAGACTTTTTCCCTGTACACCGGTTTCCTCCACGTATTTTTTCATACCCGCAATCGCCAGTGCGCCCGCAGGTTCCACGATTGCGCGGCAGTCATCAAAGATATCTTTCATGGCAGCACAAATCGCATCGGTGCCCACGACGATAATATCGTCCACATATTTGCGCGCGATCCTGAATGGCTCCTTGCCGACCTGCCGCACAGCAACACCATCTGCAAATATGCCGACCTGCTTCAGCGTGACCCGACGACCACGTTTCAATGCCTCGTACATGCACGGTGCTTCGTCAGGCTCCACACCAATCACCTTGATTTCCGGACGCAGTGACTTCACTGCAGCGGCAACACCGGCAATTAATCCGCCACCACCCACCGGCACAAAGATGGCCTCTATGTCATCTTCATGCTGCCGCAGGATTTCAAGCGCGACCGTTCCCTGGCCGGCAATGACCTCCGGGTCATCATAGGGATGAACAATGGTCATCCCCTTCTTTTCTGCCTGCGCAGCCACATACGCGTATGCGTCGTCGTAGGTATCACCCGTCAACTTGATACGCGCACCGTAATTACGGACTGACTCCACCTTGATGGATGGCGTGGTACGCGGCATAACGATCAGCGCCTTCACCCCCAGCTTGCGAGCGGCCAGTGCCACACCCTGCGCATGGTTGCCGGCAGATGCCGCAATCACGCCGCGCGCGCATTCCTCCTTCGACAGACCCGAAATCCGGTTGTATGCGCCACGCAGCTTAAATGAATGCACCGGCTGCAGGTCTTCACGCTTCATCCAGACCCGGTTTCCAAGGCGGGCCGAGAGACGCTCCGCCTCGACCAGCGGGGTCTCTATGGCCACTTCATAGACACGGGAATTTGTAATCATCTTTAGATAATGTTTCAGCATGACGGATACAGTAACAGGTCAAATCCGCCTTGCCCAGATGCAGGTCAGACAGACCGCAATCATGACATCCGCAAGTAGCACGGGTATCATTGACAACATTAATTACCATGGAGTAACCATATGACACAGGATGAAATGAAAAAGATGGTTGCCGAGGCGGCGCTGGAGTATGTCGAACCCGGCACCATCATCGGCATCGGCACCGGCTCAACGGCAAACCACTTCATTGATTGTCTCGCCGGCATCAAGAGCAAAATTAACGGTACCGTTGCCAGCTCCAATGCCAGTGCAGAACGCCTCGCCGCGCATGGCATACCGGTGCTGGACCTGAATTCAGTCAGTGAACTGTCCGTCTACGTTGACGGTGCCGACGAGTCCAATAGCCACCTGCACCTTATCAAGGGCGGCGGCGGCGCATTGACCCGCGAAAAGATTGTGGCTGCCTGCAGCCGGAAGTTTGTCTGCATCGCCGACGGCAGCAAACTGGTTGACGTACTGGGCGAATTCCCGCTGCCTGTCGAGGTTATCCCGATGGCACGCAGCATGATCGCCCGCGAACTGGTAAAACGTGGCGGACAACCGGTCTATCGCGAAGGATTTACCACCGATAACGGTAATGTCATCCTGGATGTCCACAACATGGAAATCATGGAACCGGTCAAGCTTGAACAGGAACTCAATGACATACCCGGCATCGTCACGGTAGGCCTGTTTGCCAAACGCCCTGCGGATGTGTTGTTACTGGGCACGGAAGACGGAGTGAAAAAACTGACGTAGTGTTTTGATAAGCACTGCATTACCCCATACAGGTAACGTAATGCTCAAGACTCACTCCCCCAGCACCCAGATTCGCACACTGGCATCATCACTGGTGGTCGCCAGGTAACGACCATCTGGCGAGACAGATACATCCGCACCGCAGAGATCATGCCGCTGGAAGCGACGCGTCACTGCACCACTGACCGGGTCCAGAAAATAGACCGAGCTGTCAGTCTGCCGGCTGATGGTCGCCAGTGACGCACCGTTACCCGTATACTGGACAGACTTGATAATGCCGTGATGTTCGGTGGTCATGGTCGCCAGCGAACCATCATCCAGATTCCATCGATACAGGCGGAACCAGGTCCCGCCGGACAGCCATTGACCGTCCGGTGAAAATGCCAGCGTAAAGGCATCCATGGGCGGTTTCTGCAAATACTGCACCTTGCCCGAACCACTCCAGACAGCAACACTGCCATCCGTGCTGCTCGAGGCATAACGGGCACGCTGCGGATCAATGGCAACCGCCTTTACCGCGCCCCCATGCAATTTCTGCTCAGACAGCAGAGTAAAATCCGATGCCTGCCACAGGCGCACCGAACCATCACTGTGCCCGGTCACCATGCGGTCAATCACCGCGGCCGCATCCATGTGCGTAACCGGATCCAGGCCAGTGAACTGCTGCAGCAACTCACCATCCAGGCCGCGCCGCTCCAGAATGCCATCATACCCGGCCGTCACAATCTGCTGATCGGCGTCCAGAAAGGCAATGCCATTTACCGAGTCGCTGTGTCCGCGCCAATGCCTGACTGCCGAGCCTTGCGGCAACCGCCAGAGCTGCACCGTCCCTGACCAGCCGCCGGATGCCAGCACCTCGCCCGACTGGCTGAACGCAACCACGGTACCGCCGCGATGGGCATCTTCATGGATGACCAGGGGTGGCGCATGCGGCTGGCTGGCACAGGCAGCAAGCAACAATAAAACAACAACAAATAGATACCGCATCTTCAACAAGAATGCTTTCATCATAAGTAGCCCGGATGGAGTGCAGCGGAATCCGGGGGAAACATGATGGGCATTTCGTCCCGGATTCCGCTGCACTCCATCC
>DMKK01000143.1:0-2276 GCA_003454335.1 Gammaproteobacteria bacterium
GTCAGTACCTGCCAGTGGTTCCAGAAGGGCCGGGCGGGAATGCGATAGATGCACTGCATGAAATACAGTGCCGCGATACCCGAGATGACTGCACCCCAGCCGCACAGTTGTACCAGTCCGGCGGTCAGGCCGGCAGGTAACCATGAAAACAACATTGGCAAGCCGCTTAACAGGGTATAGGCGCCCAGGAAATTGTAGAACACGGCGATACCCGCGACTTCCCGGCTTACCGGGGAGTAACGCAGGTTATTAAAGGCACGGTAGAAAAGGTGTGGTTTGCCTAAATGCAGGGTCGACATCACCAGCGCCAGTGTCTGTACGCCAATCAGGCCAAACAGTAATAAGGGCAGGGCGATCGGGTGGGAAGACATGCTCAGGGTCTCAAAGCCCAGCAATGGTCCAATAAACAGGGTAATAAAGGCGCCAATGACAGCCTGCGAAATCAGGGTGAAGATTACCAGCGGGTCTTCGCGGGTGCGCAGCTTTTTCAGGTTCCACGCACGTCCTGCCCCGGAATCATCGACTTTGGGTTTATAAGCATTTCCCTGTTGTTCATCACGCTCATAACGCAGCGGCATACTGTCCGTGCGTTTCATTTCGCGTGGCAGGCTGCGGGTCTGCTGAAAACGAATATTCGGGTGGGTAATCTCCGGCGTCGGGAAACCCGGGATGTGTGTTTCCAGCTGGTCCCGATTCTCGGGTGTGGTTTCCATGATGCCGAAGTCCAGTGCACCGGCCAGGCAGGCAGATGCACAGGCCGGTTTCAGGCCCGCTTCAAGTCGATCGACACACATATTGCACTTGGAGACGTGCCCTGCGGCAGTATCCAGTTGCGGGGCATTGTAGGGACAGACCCAGGTGCAGTAGCCACAGCCGAAACAGATGTCCGGGTCCTGCAAAACAGCGCCGTACTCGGCAAACTTGGTATAGGCGCGCGTCGGGCAACCCTTCAGGCACACCGGATCATCGCAGTGGTTGCAGGCCATGGAGATATTCATGCGCTGGTAGGCGGGATAAGAGCCACCCTCGACATAACCGACAGCACGAAAGGCGATGTGAGCCGGCAGATCATTCTTCTCCGAGCAGGCCGCCTCGCAGGCATGACAGGCAATGCAGTTGTCGGCGTTGAAATAAAAGCCGTGTTGCTTGTAACGGTTCGGATTGTCCGGGATGCTGCTGTCGCCGTTGATGTTCAGCGAATGGCCTCGCAGTTCATGGCCCTCAGGTACCGTTTCGACAGATTTTCCATAACGATTGGTCGATGGTGCGTCGACATCGGGCACAAAGGCATAGGCCGGTTCTTTGGGGCGTGGTTCAAACATCACAGCCACACTTTCTGGTCTGCCTGCAGGAGCGGCGTCTCGCCGCGATTCGCGCCGGGGGCGGCGCTCCTACAGGGTTTAGATAATGATTCATCAGAATGCACGCGCGGCGAGGTTGCGCGCTGCCGCTGCTTCCTGGTCGGCAATAGACTCGATGTGTACGGCGCACTGCTTGTAGGCCGGTTGGCGCGAATGTGGATCGAGCAGGCCGAGGCTCAACCGATTCACGCATTCATGATAGTGAAACGGGATGAATACCATGTCACGCGGTACGCGTTGTGTGCATTGCACCATGACCACGGCATCACTGCGACGCGATGTCAGCCGTGCATAGCTGCCGTGCTCGACGCCGAGTTCGGCGGCGGCATCCGGGTTCATCTCCATGTAAGGCGTCGGGCTGAACTTGTTGCCGTTGCCGACCTTGCCGGTACGGGTGCGGGTATGAAAGTGTTCCACCACGCGGCCGGAGTTCAGCCAGAACGGATATTCCTCGTCAGGACATTCGTTGTTATCAAAGAACGGCAGGGCGATTAATTTGGCCTTGCCATCGGCAAACTGGAATTTCCCGTCTGTGTACAGTCGCTGTGAACCTTCGGGCGCAGTGTCTTCGTTGCAGGGCCACTGGATACCGCGGCTGGCTTCAATCTTGTCGTAACTCATGCCGGAATAATCGAGCATGCGGCCCTTTGACAGATCTTTCAGTTCCTCGAACACGCCTTCGGCAGTTTCCGGGAAATTAATCTTGCGGCCCTGTTCGAAGCGCGTGGCGACCTGGTTGAAGATCCATAAATCGGTTTTCGAATCACCATACGGTTCACACACATTACGTATCAGGTTGACGCGCCGTTCGGTATTGGTGAAGCAGCCTTCCTTTTCGGCCCATACCGCGGCCGGCAGGAACACGTGGCTGTATTCATTGGTCTCGACATCGCCATAGGCATCCTGCACCACCAG
>DMKK01000143.1:2311-3457 GCA_003454335.1 Gammaproteobacteria bacterium
GCCCTTGATCTGCCCGGATTCAATCGCGGGCAGTATGTCAGTCATGAACAGGCCGCGCTTTTCCGGGAAGAATTCTTCATCAATGCCCCAGAACTCGGCGATGTCCTTGCGGTCCTGGTCATTCTCCAGTGCGCGGTAACCTGGCAGGCCGGAACAGGATGACCATTCACGGGTACCCATGGCATTGCACTGTCCGGTGATGGAGAGTGAGGAACCACCGGGCTTGCCGATGTTGCCGGTGATCAGGTTCAGGTTGTTGATCGCGACGACACCATCAGAACCGTGCGTACTCTGGTTGATGCCCATGGTCCAGATGGTCATGGCGGCACCGGCATTACCGTAGACACGCGCGACATTACGAATGGTGTCTGCGTCGATGCCGCAGATCCTCGACGCTGATACCGGATCGTATTGTTCGACCAGTTTTGCAAAGCCCTCAAATCCTTCAGTGTGTGCCGCGATGTAGGCGCTGTCCGCCAGTCCCTCTTCGAGGATGACGTGTGCCAGGGCATTAAGTAATACCAGGTCCGTGCCCGGCGTGATCGGCAGGTGGATGTCGGCGTTCTGTGCAAACATGGTGACGCGCGGGTCCACGACGATTATCGGGAACTTGCGTTTTTCACGCACCTCCTGCAGACGCCAGTAGATGATCGGGTGCTGCTCTGGCAGGTTGGAGCCAAAGGCCAGCAAACAATCGGTATGCTCGAAGTCATCGTAGCAGCCGGGTGGGCCATCGGAGCCGAAGGAGCGCTTGTAGCCGGATACCGCTGATGCCATGCACAGGGTAGTGTTGCCATCATAATTGTTGGTGCCGACTACGCCACGGGCGAGTTTGCCGAGAGTATAGAATTCCTCGGTCATGATTTGGCCGGTGGACACGATGGAGAAGGCGTCGCGCCCCCAGGTCTCCTGGATGCGCTTGATCTCGTTGGTGGTTTTGTCGAGCGCTACGTCCCATGTGGTCTCGCTGAATTCTTCCCGGCAATTATCGCGTATCAGGGGTTTGTTACCACGCCCGGCGGTCTTGCGGAACAGTTCATGTTCGAACATGCCCTTGATGCAGAGTTTGCCGCGGTTGACGTCAGCATCGGCCACGCCGCGCGAGGCCACCGGTTCGTTGTCGGCATTCAGGCCGACCTCGATGGA
>DMKK01000084.1:0-8438 GCA_003454335.1 Gammaproteobacteria bacterium
AATTCCGGCACGGCGGTACAGACAGAATGATTCGCAGCAGACATCATGGTGGCGGCGTTATCATTTTCACATTTATTATCGCCCTGCTAATGACCGTTATCCCCCTGCCCGACCCGGTGCGCTATCTGCGCCCGGACTGGGTCGGACTGGTACTGATCTACTGGTGCATGGCCTTACCTGAGCGGGTCGGCGTCACCACCGGCTGGTTTGTGGGACTGATGGTTGACCTGCTGACCGGCACCCTGCTCGGCCAGCACGCACTGTCGTTAACGATCGTCGCCTGGCTGACACAAAAATTTCACCAGCGCTTGCGGCTGGTACCGGTATGGCAACAGTCTCTGACCATCCTGGTGTTACTGGTACTGCACCAGTTACTGGCACTGTGGATCAGTCGCATTATTGGCCGGCCCGGTGCACCCTGGTTTTTCTGGATGCCCTCGGTTCTGGGTATGATCATCTGGCCGCTGGTGCACAGCACACTGCGCGGCATGCGCCGCGGCTTCCGGGTGAACTAGCTATTCTTCGCCAGATCACACTGAAGGACCATTTTTTCGAGTCCCGGCTGGTTATGAACCGGGCGATCCTGTTACTTGTTTCAGGCTGTCTGCTGCTGTGTATATTATTTGCACGACTGGTTTATCTGCAGGTGGTGGCTCACGAACATTTCACGACGCTGTCGGAAGACAACCGCGTCAAGCTGCAACCGATACCGCCCAATCGTGGCCTGATCTATGACCGTAACGGTCTCATCCTGGCCGAGAACCTGCCCTCCTACCGGCTGGAAATCACTCCGGAACAGATTGATGACATGGGCACAACCCTGAGTGCGCTGGAAGACATCATTGAGATTCGTGACATTGATCGCACCCGGTTTGAGAAACTGCGCCGGCGCAAGCCGCGCTTTGAGGCCATCCCCCTGCGTTTTCATCTAAACGATGAGGAGGTAGCACGTTTTTCGGTTAATCGTCATCGCTTCCCGGGGGTTGATATTACTGCCGGCCTGGCACGACATTACCCGCAGGGCCCCCTGGCAGTACATGCGCTCGGCTATGTTGGTCGTATCGATGAAAAAGCGCTCAAAACTCTCGACAGCTCCAACTACCGCGGCACCTCCCATGTGGGTAAAAACGGCATCGAGAAGACCTATGAAGAACTGCTGCACGGCAAGGTAGGGTTTCAACAGGTCGAAATCACGGCACAGGGACGCATCATCCGCGTATTGAACCGTACCCCGCCAGTCTCCGGGCACAATCTTTACCTGACACTGGATTCCCGCGTGCAGGCTGTGGCCGAACAGGCATTTGGTGACTACTCGGGAACAGCCATTGCCATCGATCCGAACAATGGCGATGTCCTGGCCTTCGTCAGCCTGCCAACCTACGATCCGAACCCGTTTGTGAACGGCATTGATTATGATGATTACGCCGCCCTGAGAAATAATGACAAGGAACCGCTGTTCAACCGGGCGCTGCGGGGTCAATACCCGCCCGGTTCTACGGTCAAACCGTTTATGGGACTTGCCGGTCTGGAATCAGGTGTCAGCAGCAGCCACTCCAGCACCTATTGCCCGGGCTTTTACCGGCTGGCCGGCAAGGACCGCAAGTACCATGACTGGAAACGCAGCGGCCATGGCACTGTCGATCTGAATATCGCCATTACGCAATCCTGCGATGTTTACTTCTACGACCTTGCCCAGTCACTGGGTATTGACCGCATCCATGACTATCTGCAGCACTTCGGCTTTGGCAAGGCCACCGGCATTGACATTCAGGGTGAACTGTCCGGCCTGCTGCCATCAAAAGACTGGAAGCGCAGCCATCGTGACCTGCCCTGGTTCCCGGGTGAAACCATCATTACCGGCATTGGCCAGGGATTCTTCCTGGTCACACCCATACAACTGGCAACCGCCACAGCCGCACTCGCCAACGGCGGGCGCATGCTACAGCCGCAAATCGTGCATGCAGACCAGGAGGCCGAGAGTGATGAGCTGGTACCCCACCAGCCGCAACTGCATGAGACCATCACCATCAAGGAGCAACAACACTGGGACCAGGTGATCGCCGCCATGACCGACGTCGTCCACAGCGCCCGCGGCACGGCAAGACACATTGGCAAGGACAGTCCCTACAGGATTGCAGGCAAAACCGGTACCGCACAGGTCTTCGGCCTGAAGGAAGAAGAAAAATACGATGCCGAAGCCATCGCCGAGAAACTGCGCGACCATGCCCTGTTCATTGCCTTTGCCCCCCTTGACGAACCCAAAATTGCGGTGGCCGTCATCGTCGAAAATGGCGGTGGTGGCGGCTCCGTTGCCGCCCCGATTGCCCGCAAGATTCTGGATGCCTACCTTGTGGAGGCGCCGTCATGAGCATCGTCCTTACCCCGCACTACGAGGATGCCAGTCGGCGCGGCTGGCAATATCGCCTGCACCTGGATGCACCGCTGCTGTTTGCCCTGATTGCAGTTTCCGCCCTTGGCCTCATTGTCCTCTACAGTGCCGGCGGTGGTGATATCGAGCTGGTAGAACGCCAGCTGGTGCGCCTTGGCATTGCCTTTACCGGCATGCTGGTGGTCGCGCAGCTCCCGCCACGCCTGTTACAGCGCCTGACACCGTGGATCTTTGTCATCGGCATCCTGTTGCTGCTCGCGGTACTCATCAGCGGTGAAGCCAGCGGTGGAGCACAACGCTGGCTGAATCTTTACTTCGTGCGCTTTCAGCCCTCGGAAATGATGAAACTGGCGGTACCGATGATGGTCGCCTGGTACCTGGCAAATACCCGCCTGCCACCCACCGGCAGGCAATTACTGGCATCGGCCACCTTGATCGCGGTCCCCACGCTGATGATCGCCAAACAACCGGATCTTGGCACCTCACTGCTGATTGCCAGCTCCGGGATTTTCGTGGTCTTTCTGGCCGGGCTGCAATGGCGGCTGCTGGCATTTTTCAGCGTACTGGCCACTGCGGCCGCACCCTTGCTGTGGCACTTTATGCGTGACTATCAACGCCAGCGCGTGATGACCCTGCTGCACCCGGAAAGCGACCCGCTGGGCTCCGGCTACCATATCATCCAGTCAAAAATCGCCATCGGTTCCGGCGGTCTGTTCGGCAAGGGCTGGATGAACGGTACCCAGTCACAACTGGATTTCCTGCCGGAACGTTCAACCGACTTTATCTTTGCGGTACTGGGCGAGGAATTCGGGTTCTTCGGAATATTATTACTGTTTACCTTTTATGCCATCATCGTCGTGCGCGGCATCATGATATCGATCCAGGCACAGGACACTTATACACGGCTGCTTGCCGGCAGCCTCTCGATGACCTTCTGCGTGTACTTTATTGTCAACACCGGCATGGTGACCGGCCTGTTGCCGGTCGTCGGTCTGCCCTTGCCAATGATCAGTTACGGTGGCACCTCGATTGTCACCCTGATGGCCGGATTCGGCATTCTTATGTCGATACAAACACACCGTAAATTACTCCCGACCTGACGCCACATTCGATGCTAGAATGTGCCGAAATCATTACTAAAGGAACCCCGTCAATGCAGCTACAGGCTTTAATAAAAGGACTTTCACACACCTTGCTGCTGGCAGCACTGTCAGCAAGCCTGCCTGCTGCAGGCAGCAACTACAGCCAGCAACCACAGGTGCAGGCATTTATCGATCGCATGGTCGACAAGCATGATTTTGACCGGAATGAACTGGTTGCCGTGCTTGACAATGCAGAACGCCGCGAGGACATCCTGGAACTGATGAGCAAACCGGCAGAGAAAAGACTGCAATGGTTTGAGTACCGCAAAATATTTCTGACCCAGAGTCGCATCGAGGGAGGCGTCACCTTCTGGGAAGAAAACAAGGAAATACTGGAGCAGGCTGCAGCAAAATATGGTGTTGACCCGCAGGTCATCGTCGCAATCATCGGTGTTGAAACGCGTTATGGCAGCAACACCGGCAGACACCGGGTACTTGATGCGCTTGCCACCCTGTCCTTTGACTATCCGCCCCGCAGCAAGTTTTTCACCGGCGAACTGGAACAATACCTGCTACTGGCACGCGAGGAAGACATCGATCTGCTCACCACCACCGGCTCCTATGCCGGCGCCATGGGTTACGGACAGTTCATCCCCAGCAGCTACCGCAGTTATGCCGTTGATTTTGACGATGACGGCAAACGTGACCTGTGGGACAACAAGGCGGACATCATCGGCAGTGTCGCAAATTATTTTCATGCCCACGGCTGGACCCCCGGCAGCCCTGTCGCCACTCGCGCAAAAGTGACCGGCAATGACTACCAGACTGTTCTTGATCTTGGCTACAAACCCAACACGGTACTCGATGCCATGCGCCACGACGGCATTACACCGGTAACACCGCTGCCCGATGAACTGCTCGCAGCCCTGATAAGCTTCGGACAGAAAGATGGCCCGGAATACTGGCTTGGCTTTAATAATTTCTATGTGATTACGCGCTACAATCACAGCCCGCTGTATGCAATGGCCGTCTACCAGCTAAGCGAGGAAATTCGTAATGCCTACGAACAGAGTCTGCATGAGAATGACTGATCCGGTCCGCCTCCCGGCTGCCGGATTATGCCTGGCCGGCCTGGCTTTCATCGTCACCTGCTTTACCGCCTGCTCCACCAAAGGCCCGCTGGAACCGACCGATGATGCCCCGCTGAACCCCCGGGATGTTTCCGACATACCCAATGCCGTCCCCAGATATGAACCATTGAGCCGTTACGGCAATCCTGCTTCCTACGTAGTCTATGGCAAGCGTTACCACACCCTGTCGTCAAGCAAGGGTTACAAGGAACAGGGCATGGCCTCATGGTATGGCACCAAGTTTCATGGTAAACGCACCTCCAGTGGCGAACCTTACGACCTCTACGCCATGACCGCTGCTCACAAGACACTGCCGCTGCCGACCTATGTAGAGGTCACCAACCTGGGTAACGACCGTTCAGTCATTGTGAAAGTCAATGACCGTGGTCCCTTTCATGATGACCGCTTGATTGACCTGTCCTACACCGCTGCCGTTAAACTCGGCATCGTAGGAAATGGCACCGGACATGTAGAGGTAGCAGCCATTGATGCTGGCACGCCTGCAAAGGCAACGGCAACAGCCCCGCTTGCTGCACCGGTTGTTCCAGCAGCGACCAGCCACCCGGGAGATACCGCTTTATACCTGCAGGTGGGCGCCTTCTCGAACCGTGAAAATGCCGAACGTCTGCAAGGAAAAATTCAGACACAGGATGTCGGCGCCGTCAGAATCGTCGAAAGCTCCGGTGATAACGGTACCTTTTACAAGGTACAGGTGGGTCCGTTATCCGACGCAACAGAACTCGACCGGGTAGCAAAGACGCTCAAGCCGCTGGGCATCAACGAAAGCCGCGCTGTTACCCAGTAAACATCATTGCAAATTGCCCACCACATGCGGACAATGCACACAGCCTTCAACCTGCCAGACACAACAGGACAACCATGCCTAATAGATTGATATTTATAATATTTGTTGCACTCCACCTGTTCACGGCCAGCGCTCTGGCCGCAGCACTCCCCATCCCCAAACCGCCATCTACCGGGGCCAAATCATTCATCATTCAGGACTTTGAAAGTAGCCGGGTTCTCGCCGAGAACAACTCCGACCAGTCGGTAGAACCCGCCAGTATTACCAAGCTGATGACGGCTTATGTGATTTTCAATGAACTGCAGGCGGGCAACATTGCTTTAAGCGACCTGGTCACCATCAGTGAGAAGGCATGGCGCACGCCCGGTTCGCGCATGTTCGTTGAAGTCAACAAGCAAGTCTCTGTTGAAGACCTGTTGCAGGGTATGATTATCCAGTCAGGCAACGATGCCACGGTGGCACTGGCTGAGCACATTGCCGGCAGCGAAGAAACCTTTGCCGCATTGATGAGCAGACATGCAGAAGAAATCGGCATGACCGGCAGTCATTTCGAAAACTCGACCGGTTTGCCGGATGAAAATCACTATATGACGGCAAAAGATATTGCACTACTGGCAACACTGCTGATTAAAAAGTACCCGGAGTACTACCACTGGTATTCACAGAAAGAGTTTACCTTCAACGACATTACCCAATACAACCGTAACAAGCTGTTATGGCGGGACGAAAGTGTAGATGGCCTGAAAACGGGTTTCACGGATTCTGCCGGTTATTGCCTGGTGACCTCGGCAAAGAAAGACGGCATGCGACTGATCACCGTCGTACTGGGCACAGAGAGCGCCAACGCACGTGTCGATGCCAGCCAGGCCCTGCTTAATTATGGTTTCCGCTTCTTTGAAACCCATAAACTTTACGACGCCGGCACCAAACTCACCACATCACGCATCTGGAAGGGCAGCACAGCAGCGGTCCCCCTCGGCCTTGATCAGTCGCTCTATGTCACCATTCCACGTGGCCAGTACAAATCACTGGACGCGTCCATGAGTATTAATGACCTCATCATGGCACCGGTCAAGGAAGGACAGCCACTCGGCGCGGTACAAGTAAAACTGAGCGATGAGATTATTGCCAGTCAACCACTGGTAAGCCTGCAGACGATAAGTGAAGGCTCATTCTGGCAACGCATCTCGGATGAAGCGCTGCTCTATCTCGAATAATACAGGTTCCCGGGTAATGACAACCGCCTGCCTGAACGGCACTTTTCTGCCACTTGAAGACGCCTGTATCCCGGTCATGGATCGTGGCTTCCTGTTTGGTGACGGCGTCTACGAAGTCATTCCTGTATACGGCGGCAAGCTGTTCCGGCTTGCCCACCACCTGCAGCGACTGGGGAACAGCCTGGAAGCCGTGCGCATCGGCAACCCGTTATCCGACACCGAGTGGGAAACCATGCTCAAGGAGCTGGTGAGTCGTAATGACGGCACTGATCAGGCCGTCTATCTGCAGGTAACACGCGGTGTCGCGGCAAAGCGTGACCACGCCTTTCCGGCAGATACCCGGCCAACACTGTTTGCCATGAGCAACCCGATGGCTACCGCTGTTGATATTGACAGCATCACCGGCACTACCGCGATCACCCTCCCGGATATCCGCTGGAAGCACTGCGATATCAAGGCAATCACCCTGCTGCCGAATGTCATGTTACGACAAACGGCAGTTGACGCAGGTGCTGCAGAAGCCATTTTAATCAAGGATGGCCATGCTATCGAAGGTGCGGCCAGCAATATTTTCATCGTTAAATACGGCCTGTTAATCACACCACCCAATGGCCCCTCTCTGCTACCCGGCATCACCCGCGACCTCATTATCGAGCTCGCCGCCGCCCACACTATTCCGTTTCGTGAAGCAGATATCTCGGAAACGGACCTGTTCAATGCCGACGAGGTCTGGCTGACCAGTTCGACACGGGAGATATCGCCTGTCACCCGGATCGATGACACCGTGATCGGTGCTGGCAAGCCCGGGCTACTCTGGAGGCGCATGATAACCCTGTACCAGGACTACAAAACGGCTATCCGCAGAGGTGAAGTCTGCTGAACATCTTGTCCGCCCTGCTCCGGAACCGCAGTCTGCACACGTGGCATTCGGATTGAAAACAGCATTCTATGAGGGACATAATCACTATGGCTCTTTTTAAAAGGAAACAATGATGTCCGGTATGCTTGATAATCTAAAGCGCTTCTTTCAGGACCGTGCGGAAAAGGAACAAAATCGGCCTTTCCTGGAAGCGGCTATGGCCGCCTGCGCCATGGTGAGTGCGTCAGAGGGCCAGATCTCTTTTGCCGACAGGATCCGGGTTGACCAGATCATGGAAACCCTTACCCAACTGAAAGTTTTTGACCCGCATGAAGGGGTAGATCTGTTCAATCACTACGCTGATCATATCCTGGCATCTTCGAAGCAAGGCAGGGAAGCGGCATTAAAAACAATCAAAACAGTGACGTCAGATCCGGAAACTGCAGAACTGCTCATTGATCTGTGCCTGGCCGTAAGTCTGAGCGATGGCGTTACCAGCCTGGTTGAACACATAGAGATTGTCTCCCTGTGCGGACTGATTGGCGTTGACCCCGATATAATCGGCCTCGACACAGAACAGATGCTGGCACGCTACATTGCGCACAAATAGCGTCCTGTTCCCTTGATTACATACTGACTGAAATTCAGACGATGGCTAAAAAAGCAACCCTTAACTATGACTTCATTGCTGTTTTCATAATCATTTTCATTGCATCAGTCGGATACAATATCTATCAGAATTTTCAGTACAGAGAACTGTATACCGAACATGTCAATCTAAAGTGGTCAGCCCAAAATGCTGAAGCCAATGTGGTCTATATCCGGAAACAACTGGAATCTTGTAAAAACGGGGCTGATACGAATGAGTAGCCGGTTTTCAACTATTCACCACAGAGGCACGGGGCACGCTGAGGACAGGGGATATTGGTTAATCCGTCTGATGGGTGCGTCGCTGC
>DMKK01000084.1:8493-11287 GCA_003454335.1 Gammaproteobacteria bacterium
CGACGCACCCATCAGTCCGTAGAAGATTGAAAGAGTGCTAGACCAAGGCAGCACCCGATAGCGTTTCTCCCTGATTGTCGACCAGGTACACCACTCGTCCTTCCGCCCCCACATCCAGCTTAAGACGCACGTCTACGCCTGAGGGCGGCACTGACAGGCCTTCATATCTGATCAGGATTCCCAGTGCCGTGCCATTGGCCGCTGCTTTCTGCAGGCGCCTGTCCATTAGTTCGGTATTGCAATTTGGCCAGGCCAGCACAACACTGCAATTACCCGACTGCAACATTGATTCAGCTGTCCACAGGGCACTGCGACCGGGATGGGGATTAACCTGCAGCACTCTGGCAGGATTCAGATCCGCGTCTGTAAACAGGCGTGCACGTGTCTGACAGGGCGGCGCCACCATGGCTATCCATCTCCCTTGCCAGCTCAACTGCACCAGTGCCGGCATTACCAGGGATAGCGCATCGGTGTACTCATCAGGCACAATAATTTCAACCAACCCACCCTTCGGCCAGCCTCCACCTGGCAACACCCCGTCCAGCCCATCGATACCGGTCGCCGTAACCAGCGATGTTGCCAGCGAAGATGAAGGTAGCGTATTTTTTTCCCATGCATTGAGATGATGTAACTGTTTGACTGATTTCATTAGCTGATCTCCTTGCGCACTATGCCAACTGCCAACCCCTCGATATCCAGCACCTGCTCTCGCAGGTCTACACGGATTGGCTCGTAATCCTGATTCTCCGGCAGCAGCCGCACGATTGAACCGCGCTGTCGAAAACGCTTTACGGTCACTTCATCATCCAGCCGCGCCACAACTATCTGGCCATTTTCAGCATGCGGCGTATGGTGCACCGCCAGCAAATCTCCATCATGAATACCAATATTTATCATGCTGTCACCTTTGACACGCAACAGATAATCGGCGCGGGGCTGGAATGTATCAGCCTCAATCTGGCAATAGTCCTCGATATTCTGCTCGGCAAGAATGGGCTCACCTGCTGCAACACGCCCAATCACCGGCAAACCATATTCCTCTTCTTCATCAAGGAGGCGGATACCACGCGAAGAACCAGCAAGAATTTCAATTGCACCTTTGCGCTCCAGTGCACGCAGGTGATCTTCTGCGGCATTCGGGGATCGAAACCCGAGGGTTTCTGCAATTTCAGCACGGGTTGGCGGACAACCCTCCTCGGTAATATAGCTGCGAATTAGCTCAAGGATCTCTGCTTGCCGCGCGGTCAGTGTGTCATGAGGCATAATCATATACTGGTTATCTATACAGTACCTGGCATTATATACAGCATTCTTCCAAATGCAAGCAACACTTAACGCACAACTATTATTATTTGGCGCTGTCGGGACCCTGGTCCGGTGCAGTCAGGTCAAGCCGCGCCTTGAGAGTTGCCACTTCATCACGCAGCTGATTGACCAACTGCTCAAGCTGCCCCAGGCGATCAGCATCCGTGCCTGACCTGGTCGACAGCGCAGCTACCGGTGCAGCAGTCTCGCCCATTTCTATCGCGCCGCCAAACAGGTGCGCATAGCGGGCATCACGCTTTCCCGCTTCGCGGGGAAGCCTTATCACAAAAGGACCATCGTCTCGCTGCATGAGCTGATCAAGAGCCGACTCGACCTCGTGGCTATCCTGAAATTTGCACAGGCGCTCGGTGCGGGTGCGCAATTCACCCGGCGTCTGGGGCCCGCGCAGCAGCAACACGCACACAATACCGAGTTCCTGTTCGGAAAACTTCAGGGTGCCGAATTCGGTATTGCAGAAGCGGTGCTGATACTTGGTGACGCGACTGCCGAAGCCACCCTTGTTGCTGACATAGCACTTCTTCACCAGCGCATCGATCGTGTCCTGCACCGTGGCCTCGTCGAGATCCAGCACCGGATCGCGGCTGCTCTTCTGGTTGCAGGCATTGGTGAGCGCATTGAGCGACAGCGGATAATGTTCGGGAGTGGTGCGCTGCTTTTCAAGCAGGCAACCGATCACGCGTGCTTCGTAAGGGGTAAAGTGAATATCCACTAACGTTCTCCAAACCTGTTGTTCAACCAAACATCACACCGGATGTGTGACACGCCAGTGAAGATCTCTGCCCGTATAAGGCAGATCAGCAATCGATGGCGTATACAGCTATGCTATCAGATAGACAGGCCCATTAAATGCACTATATATTCGCCGAATGCAGACAGGAACCAGAGGGTAAGTTCAATGAGCAGTTCAGACAACTGGCTGGTGCACGAACATTCACTGTATGAAAACCTCCTGTCCCGCTGCCAGGAGGCAGTGGAAATAGAGGACTGGGGCGACGCAGACCTGGTCTTCAGGGAACTGGTTGCGCACCTGAAACGGCACATGGCCCTGGAAGAAGAGGTGCTTTATTCTGCCTATGAAGCTGCGATCGAGGCGCCTCAGGGTCCGACCAGGGCACTGCGGGAGGAGCATGACCAGATTGTTCGTCTTGTCCGGGACATGGTACGCGTCATCAAAACCAGGGATTCGGACTACGTTCTCGAGTGCCTGCTCCATCTGGAAAAACAGATGATCAAACATCATGAAAAAGAGGAAGATATCTTTCTGCCCATGGCGAGTCATATCCTGGATGCCCGGCGCGATGAAATCTCACAACAACTGGCCAACTTCGATATGAGCAAGTCAGCCAGAAAGTGGAATATCTGAAGAAAGATAAAATGAAGGTATTCACCACAGATGCACGGGGCACGCTGAGGTAGTTAGGGGATATTGGTTAACCCGTCTGACGGGTGCGGTCGCTCTCGCACATCC
>DMKK01000084.1:11339-11535 GCA_003454335.1 Gammaproteobacteria bacterium
AAAGCGTAGCGTACCCATCAGTCCAACAGGCTCCTGTCAGTAGACATCATAGGTAGTGTTATACATATTAAACTTGCCGGTTGGCGTAACCAGGCGCTTGTCCTTGATTACCTGCTTCAGTTCACGGCTCTTGTCATCCACAATCACAATGGCAGACTCCTCTTCCGCGCCACTCCAGACCGAGAACCAGACCTCA
>DMKK01000011.1:0-4700 GCA_003454335.1 Gammaproteobacteria bacterium
CTGCCGCCCGCTCAGTCCGTGCCAATGATCTAGCGCAACAGGGATTATCCGGCCAGGAAATCGGTGCGGCTTTGCAGCAAAAACGTATTGAGGCAATTGCTGCATCTCTGTCGCAGAACAGGTAAAGCAAAGGCCATCGGAAAGAAGCATTACGCTTGATGGGTGCGTCGCTGCGCTCCTTCTCCCATCCTACGAAGATCTACGGTTTTTGTAGGATGGGTGAAGGAGCGCAGCGACGCACCCATCAGTCCGCAGAATGTAGTAAATAGTTACAACAACAATAAAACGGGCGTCAAGCAGTAGCAATTCTGTATCTGCTTGAAAGAGCACCAGAAACCAGTTTCCCCTTCAAGACCCAAGCAGCACCAGCCGATGACATCCCATGGATCGTTGTACCACGAACCATGCCGGCTGCTTGTTAATGGAATACTCGCTTAGGTCAAAAATCATATATGAAAGATAATATTCGCCTGCTGGTCACATTCGGCTTCCTGGCAGTCCTCGCTCTGATGTGTTCACTTGCCGCCATTTCACTGCTACAACTGCAGTCCATCAACGCCAGCATGGGGAAACTGGTCGAAGTAACCAACGTGAAAACGGCCGCGGCAAATGATATGCGTGATGCCATCCGGCTGCGTGCCGACAGCGTCAAGAGCATGCAGCTAACGAAGGATATTTTCAAACGTGACGCAGAACACCAGCGCTTCATCAACCATGCCGGTAAATACAGAATTGCCAGGGAAAAACTCGTCAGCCTTGGTCTGGATGAGAAGGAAGCCACTATTAACCGGCAATTACAGCAGTTAACCAGGGCATCACAGCCCTATAATGACAATGCCTCTGAATTATTAATGAGCGAGGCGCCGGAAGAAGAAATCAACACCGTCATAGAACAGGCTGCCAGGCTACAGGGACTGATTCTCGACAAACTTGAAGAACTGGTCCAGCTTGAACAGCAAAACACGCAAGCAGCGCTTACCGTCAGCAGGGAGCACTTTACCCGGACCAGGCAACTCCTGTTTGCCCTCACAGGAATGGCATTACTGCTTTCCCTGCTGATCGCCAGAACGGTAATCAAGCACGTTTCTGCAAAAAACCGGCAACTTGCCTACCAGGCATCACATGATGCACTCACCGGCCTCATTAACCGGCGTGAATTTGAATGTCGGGTAGAGCGTGCCATCAAGAATGCCAACGCACAGGCTGCCACCCATGCCCTGCTATACCTTGATCTGGATCAGTTCAAGATCATAAATGACACCTGTGGACATGCAACCGGCGATGAACTGCTGCAACAACTGGCGCAACTGCTGCTTGGTTCCGTCAGGCACCGGGACACCCTGAGTCGCCTGGGTGGAGATGAATTCGGCATGCTGTTCGAGAACTGCCCGCTGGACAAGGCTGTCGAGATTGCAAATAACCTTTTAAAAGCCATTGAAGATTTCAATTTTACCTGGGGCGACACCACTTTCACACTCGGTCTCAGCATCGGTGTTGTGCCCATCGATCGCAGCACTACCGACATTGCCAGCACCATGAATGCAGCCGACTCAGCCTGTTATATCGCCAAAAAGTCCGGTCGCAACCAGGTACAGATTGCACATATGGGAGACCGTCGACTACAGGAACGTCATGGTGAAATGCAATGGGTATCTCGCCTGAATCGGGCACTTGAAGAAGACCAGTTTACACTCTATTTCCAGCCGATCATTCCCTGTGCCAGCAAACCAGGGCATGACACGAACATGGAAATACTGGTGCGACTGATTGATGACGACGGGTCGATTATCGCACCGGGCTCTTTCCTTCCCGCTGCCGAGAAATACAACCTGACATCCAGCATTGATCGCTGGGTCATTGAACACACCATGAGCTGGCTGGCAGCGACCAATAACACCGGTAACCGCCCGGTAACCGTTGCTATCAACCTGTCCGGGCAATCGATCAGCAGCCCGGACATGCAGAAATTCATCATCGACCAGATGGAAAAAACCGGGGTGTCTGCCAAACATATTATCTTCGAGGTTACGGAAACAACGGTGATGGCAAATATCGCCGCTGCAACAAGTTTTATGCTGACCTTGCGCGGCTGCGGTTGCAGATTCTCACTGGATGATTTTGGCAGCGGGCTGTCTTCGTTTACTTACCTGAAAAAACTGCCTGTTGATTTTATGAAGATCGATGGCACCGTTATACGCGACATCCTGTCAGATCCGGTTGATTATGCCATTGTCAAATCCATCAATGAACTCGGCCATCTTCTCGGCAAGGAGACTATCGCAGAATTTGTAGACACCCATGAACTGGGTGATGAACTGCGGCAAATGGGGGTAAACCATGTACAGGGATATGCCTATGCCCAACCCCGGCCATTAAATAACTATACACATAGCCAGACACCCCATCTGGTACTCGTTTCTTCCTGACCACACCCCGCATTTCTCCTGCTTGCCTGCTCGGAGCAACAAATGTGTCTCCACACAGGGCTTCAGACATGACTCATATTGTAATTCCTGGCTGACAACGATAACTTCAGGTAATGGCATATTCCTGAAACCGGACACACACCCACTCACAATGAGCAACATCCCACCACTGCTGCCGATGCTCGAGGCCTTGATCAGCACACCCTCCGTAAGCAGCACGGACAAATCCCTGGACCAGGGGAACATCGCTGTCATCGAACAGCTGGCGGAGTGGCTTGATGATAGCGACTTTGAAGTCGAAATCATGCCGCTGCCTGGCGACAGGAAAAAGGCCAATCTGATTGCAACACTGGGCAGTGGCACGGGCGGACTGGTACTGTCTGGCCATACCGATACCGTTCCATATGATGAAGGCAAATGGAAACATGACCCGTTTTCCCTGACCCAGGCCGACCAGCGTCTTTACGGCCTGGGCACCTCCGACATGAAGGCATTTCTCGCACTGGCCATTGAAGCCAGCCGTGACCTGCATGCCGGCGACCTGCAAGAACCACTTATACTCCTGGCTACCGCCGACGAGGAAACCTCCATGGCCGGTGCCAAAGCGCTGGTTGACTGCAAGCTACCCCGCGCACGACATGCCATTATCGGTGAACCCACCGGACTCAGGCCGGTACGCATGCATAAAGGCATATTGATGGAAGCCATTCGCCTGCAAGGCCGTTCCGGGCACTCCAGTGATCCGGCACTCGGCAACAGTGCACTGGAGGCCATGTACACGGTCATCGGTGCATTGCGAACATGGCGCAAGGAACTGCAAAAGAAACATATCGATCCGAGCTTTGCCGTGCCGGTACCGACACTCAACCTCGGTCACATTCACGGGGGTGATAACCCGAACCGGATCTGCCCTGAATGTGAATTGCACATCGACCTGCGGCCCCTGCCGGGCATGGACCTGCAGGAACTGCGCGGAGAGTTGCAGCAAAGAGTCCTGCTGGCACTGCGTGACAGCGGCATCCAGGTCAGTTTTGAATCCCTGTTTGACGGTGTTCCGGCCATGGAGACACCAGCCAGCGCTACCATCGTACAACTGGCAGAAAAGCTTACCGGGCACAGCCCGGAGGCCGTGGCGTTTGGAACAGAGGCACCTTATTTGAGCCAGCTTGGCATGGAAACGGTCGTACTGGGCCCCGGTGATATCGAGCAGGCTCATCAGCCGGATGAATATCTGGCCCTGGACCGTCTCGCGCCAACCATCGACATCCTGAAACAGATGGTGAATTCGGTTTGTATCAAGGGAGTTCCCTTGCTATAAAAGCTGGCAGGGAGAAAGCGCCATGGGCAAAAAAGATACTCAGCAACAATTTATTGAAAGCTTCCGGCACTCGGCGCCTTATATCCATGCGCACAGGGATCGTACATTCGTCATCACCTTTGGTGGTGAAGCCATCGCCGGCAATCAGTTTGCCGACCTGCTCCATGACATCGCGCTGCTGCACAGCCTCGGCATCAGGCTGGTACTCGTGCATGGTGCGCGGCCACAGATCGAGGAGAAGCTCAAGGCCAGGGGTAGTGCATTCGAGTACGCAAACGGCCTGCGCATAACCGATGACGCTGCCCTCACCTGCGTCAAGGAAGCAGCAGGCACGGTGCGTGTCGAGATAGAAGCGTTGCTCTCCATGGGACTGGCCAATACGCCCATGTCCGGTGCACGGATCGGGGTAACGTCGGGAAATTTTGTCATCGCCCGGCCTCTGGGTGTACATAACGGGGTTGATTATTGCCACACCGGTGAAGTCCGCCGGGTCGAGGGCGCTGCCATCAGGCAACATCTTGCAGACCGGCGCATCGTCCTGCTGTCGCCACTGGGCTACTCGCCGACAGGCGAGGTCTTTAATCTCAGTGCAGAGGAAATCGCTACCGCCACCGCCAGCGAACTCCATGCAGACAAGCTTATCCTGCTAACCGAAGGCGACCAACTCAGGGACAGCCGGAGACGACTGATTCCCCAGCTGACACTGAAGGAAGCAACCACCCTGCATGGTTCAAAGAGGAAATTGCCAGCATCAGTCAAACGACAGCTGCAACATGCCATACATGCCTGTCAGCGTGGCGTACGGCGCGTACATTTACTTGACCGTCAACAGAACGGAGCCCTGCTGCTGGAACTGTTCACCCGCGACGGCCTTGGCACCCTGATTACGGCCGACACCTACGAAGATCTGCGTGAAGCCACGATTGACGACGTCGGCGGCATCCTGGAACTCATCA
>DMKK01000011.1:4746-5414 GCA_003454335.1 Gammaproteobacteria bacterium
GACCATTTCCAGGTTCTCGAACGCGACGGGGCCGTGATTGCCTGTGCAGCCCTCTACCCCTGCGAGCAACAACCACTCGCTGAGCTCGCCTGCCTGGCCGTACACACCGACTATCTCAATGCGGGCCATGGAGAGACCCTGCTGGGAGCGATTGAAACAAAAGCCAAAAGAGCCGGCATCAACAAGCTCGTCGTGCTGACTACCCGCACCGCCCACTGGTTCAGAGAACACGGTTTCATGTCGGGTAACAAGTCCGACCTGCCGGCACGGAAAAAGGCGCTGTACAACTACCGGCGCAATTCCAAGGTGTTTTACAAACCACTGGACTAATTGTCTTTAAACACGGTCCAGCAGCATCGCTGCCGGGTTTCTGCCCACAGCCGCGCCGGCACTTCAGGTTCCCTCTGCGAGACCGATAGTCTCATAGAGAATATCCTATAGAAGCAATGTCTTGTTGGACACGGAGAGCAGGCGCCATTTTGTGAATATGCAATTTACAGCAGCCAGGAAATGTGTAATATCAGCTAAGACTGTTCCTGTTGCGCCTGTTACAAAAGAAGAAGACATGACATCGAACCTGATGTACTGACCGTGTGAGTGGCTAATATGACGACCATCACAGAACACCCAAAATCCGGACGTGTAATCAAGGTACTGCAAATCACCGA
>DMKK01000011.1:5536-15380 GCA_003454335.1 Gammaproteobacteria bacterium
CATCTCGGTAATTTTGGCCTGCCGGTCTACTGCCTGCCCGGGAATCACGATGAAGCCATGGCATTACAACAGTCACTCGACGACGGACCTATCCAGTATGTTGAACATACACACCACGGCGACTGGCATTTTATCTTCCTGGATTCAACTATCGCAGACAGTGAAAAAGCACATCTGTCACAGGAAACATTACAAACACTGGAAACACATCTGCAATCCGCACCCGATACGCACACCCTCATCTGCCTGCATCATCAACCGGTTCCCACAGGCAGCGAATGGCTGGACACCATGGCCGTTGACAATGCGGCAGAATTCTTCGCCATCATCGAGAACCATCCACAGGTACGCGGCATTCTCTGGGGGCATGTACACCAGGAATTCGATGGCATGTACAGGAACATCAGGCTGATGTCATCACCATCCACCTGCGTGCAGTTTCTGCCCGGGAGCAAAGAATTTGCTGTTGATACGGCAACACCGGGGTATCGCTGGCTGGAGTTTCACCCCGACGGCCGTATTGAAACCGGCGTCGAACGAATTGCCGCCCTGTCAGGTGATATTGAACTGGCTTCTAACGGCTACTGATACTTTCGAAACAGAGAAAGTATTGATGGGTGCGTCACGTTGTTCCTTCACCCATCCTACAAAATCGATGAATTTTACGTAGGATGGGTGAAGGAGCGGAGCGACGCACCCATCAGGTAATTGCACCGAACTGGCGGGGACGTTGACGCCGGCAAGCTATTGAACCAGCTGGTTCAGATCAAAGATTGGCAGCAGAATAGCCAGCACAATAATCAGCACCACTGCACCCATAACCAGGATCAGCATCGGTTCAAACAAGCCAAGCACGGCAGCAATCATGGTTTCAATTTCACGTTCCTGGTTAATGGCTGCCCGTTCCAGCATATCTTCCAGCTTGCCACTGGCCTCGCCACTGGCGATCAGATGGGTCATCATTGGCGGAAAGTGGCCGCTCTTCTCCAGCGCCGCTGCAATACCCGCACCTTCTCGCACCCGCGCAGCGGCTTCCTCGACAGCCTCACGCATGGGAATATTGGATATGACCTGCGCAGAAATACGCATTGCTTCCAGCACTTCCACGCCACTGGCCGTCAGGATACTAAAGGTGCGTGCAAACCGCCCGGTATTCACCCCCTGCTCCAGCCTGCCGACCAGCGGCAAGGTTAGCAACATGCGATGAAACCGCCGGCGATTGTCCTTGACGCGCAACAACCAGGACACTGCCACCCCCGCCAATACCAGCAGTACCAGCAACAGCACGCCATTGTTGCGCAGGAAATCACTGATCGCGATCAGCGCCACCGTCAGGGGTGGCAACTCCTGGTTAATGTTATCGAACACCGCCACGACCTTGGGCACCACATAGGTCATCAGGCCACCGACCACCAGGATGGCAACGATTGTGAGCATGGCTGGATAAAACACGGCCAGCTGGACCTTTTGCCGCATCTGCTGACGGTTTTCCGTGTAGTCAGCCAAGCGTTCCAGCACCCGCTCAAGATGGCCGGCCTCTTCGCCGGCCTCAACCGTGGTACGGTAGAGTTCCGGGAAAACATGCTTGAAGTCACCCAGGCCCGCAGCCAGCGTATGCCCTTCCATGACACGTGAACGCACCGCGAGCAACATACTTTGCAGGCGCGGGCGCTCTGTCTGCTGGGCAACGGCGCGCAGGCATTCTTCCAGCGGCAGTGCTGCCCGTACCAGGGTTGCCAGTTGCCGGGTTATCAGAGCAAGATCCGTGGCACTGACGCCACGCTGAAACAGAGTAGAACGCTTCCGGCTGCGCGATTCGCGTTGTGCAACCTCCTGCACATCCAGCGGCACCAGGCCCTGTTCACGCAATTGCTGACGAACCTGACGCGGCGCATCACCTTCGATAACGCCTTTCTTCTCGCGACCGGCCTTGTCCAGCGCCGTGTATTCGAAAGCACCCATCGCTCAGGAATTCAGGTAGACACTAGCAGCAGTCATTACCAGCGGCAGACGCTCAGTCACCCTGGGTAACACGCAACACTTCTTCGACGGATGTCATGCCTTCCAGCACCCGCCGCCAGCCATCATGGCGAATCCCCGGCGTCGTCTCACGTGCCACCAACTCAAGCTCCTGCTCGCCTGCACCGTCATGAATCAATGTCCGCATGACATCATTCACGGTGACCAGTTCATAAATACCGGTACGTCCCCGGTAGCCAAGCTGATTACACTTCGCACATCCCTGTGAATGATACAGGGTTGGCGGGTTATCCACCGGCACGTCCAGCATCTGGCAATCGGCCTCACTGGCGGTATAGGATTGCTTGCAGTCACTGCACAACACCCTCACCAGGCGCTGTGCCAGTACGCCAATCATACTGGATGACAGCAGGAACGGCTCCACACCCATATCACGCAAGCGCGTAACCGCACCAACAGCCGTATTCGTATGCAAGGTGGAAAACACCAGATGCCCGGTCAAACTGGCCTGTACGGCAATCTCGGCCGTTTCAAGATCACGAATCTCACCGACCATGACAACATCAGGATCCTGGCGCAGTATTGCGCGCAGGCCACGCGCAAAACTGAGATCAACCTTGGCGTTTACCTGCGTCTGACCAATACCATCCAGGTAATACTCAATCGGATCCTCGACCGTCATGATGTTACGGCTCTTGTTATTAAGGCGTCCCAGCGCGGCGTACAGGGTCGTGGTCTTGCCGGAACCGGTTGGCCCGGTCACCAGAATAATACCGTGAGGCCGGTTGATCAGCTCATCGATGACCTCACGGTCCCTGGCCGCCATGCCGAGATGCTCCAGATTCAGGCGGCCCGCCTGTTTGTCGAGCAAACGCAACACCACGCGTTCGCCGTTACCCGATGGCAACGTGGACACACGAATATCAACAGCCCGCCCGGCAACCCTGAGGGATATACGACCATCCTGCGGCAGGCGCTTCTCGGCAATATCAAGACGCGCCATCACCTTGATACGCGACACCAGCAGGGGCGCCAGCACCCGCTGCGGCTCCAGCACCTCGCGCAGCACACCATCACAGCGGAAACGCACCACCAGCCGGTTTTCAAAGGGTTCTATGTGGACGTCCGAAGCATTTTCCTTGACCGCTTCGGTCAGCAGCGCATTGATAAGACGGATGATCGGCGCATCGTCCTCACTCTCGAGCAGGTCTTCCGGCTCGGGGAGGTGCTGGGCGACATACATCAGGTCCATGTCATCGCCCAGGTCGCCCATCATGAGCATGGCTTCATTGGAATCCTGCTCATAGGCCAGCGCCAGCAGGCTGTCAAACTTTTCCTGCTCGACCACCTGCAGTTTGAGGGGTTGCCCCATAAACCGGCGCAGCTCTACCACGGAGACCGGATCGATATCGGCCATGTGCATCACCACAGCCATACCGTCTTCTTCACCGGTTACCAGTACCCCATGGCGTTTGGCAAACATGAACGGCGGACGACGTGGACCGGCCGTTTCACCGGCAGTGAGCTCTTCCGAATCCTGAAGGGATACCTCAGCCATCGATAAAATTTATATTAACAGCAGTGTCCGGCTTATCATCAGCGTCAGCATTTGCGCCCGGAATCGTTGAAAGTTCATCAATTTCCGGCAGCACCGGTGTCGTGCTGGGCACGACCGTAAACTGTTCCACAACCGGCAGCACGGGATGCGTCTTGCCAGGCATCATATTGACGCCGTCCTCGTCCTGCTGCATCTGCAGCGCACGGATGTAGTTATATTTACTGTTGGTGTAGCTCTCTGTTACCGCGGCATCACGCAGAATCACCGGATGGATAAATACCATCAGGTTGGTCTTGTTAACATCTGCGGTCTTGGACCTGAACAAGGCACCCAGGAACGGGATATCGCCAAGAAACGGCACCTTCTGAATGCTTTCACTGATCTTTTCTTCAATCAGGCCACCCAGCACCACCACCTGCCCGTCATCGACCATTACATTGGTCTTGATGGAACGCTTGTTGGTGACAATATCCGCTGCCCCGGCAACACTGTCTGCGATATTGGAAACCTCCTGTTCGATTTCCAGCCGCAGCGCGTCACCTTCATTGATTTGCGGCTTGATCTTGAGCGTCAGCCCAACATCCTCGCGCTGAATGGTCTGAAACGGGTTGGTCGCTCCATCGTTTGCGCCGGTACTGGAAAAGGACCCGGTGACGAAGGGCACATTTTCGCCGATGACAATTTCGGCCTCCTCGTTGTCCAGCGTTACCAGCGTCGGCGTGGACAGGATATTGTTATTGGCATCCGAGGCCAGCAGGTTCATCACGGCAAGATAGTTAAAGCTGCCGTTGGTCTTCGCAAAGCCGAGCAAGGCGTTGTCGACGATACTCGGGAAGGTACCGCCGTCTGCCACGGATACCGCACCATTGATAACGTCTGATACCAGACTGCCGGAGTTAGTGAAATTCACGATACCGACGGGGCTATTATTGTCCGAACCGCCAAACGCCCACTGCACACCCAGCTCACGGGCGGTAGCCTCGGACACTTCGGCAATAACCGCTTCCACCAGCACCTGGGCACGGCGGATATCAAGCTGACTGATGACATGTTTCAGGGTACGCATGATGTCCGGCGGCGCAGTAATCACGAGGGAGTTGGTGGGCTCATCCGCCTGGATATCAAAGGACCCCTTGGAGACGGCCACCTTGCCCTTGCCCTGCTTGGCCTCTTCCTGCTCTATCTTGCCGACCCCCAGCAGGGTATCGACAATATCTTCTGCAGTGGCATAACGCAGATAAACAACATCGGTATTGCCACCGGTATCGAGCGGCGTATCAAGATGGGAAATAATGGCTCGCATGCGCAGGCGCGAAGCACGGTCACCACTAAGCAACACACTGTTGGTACGTTCATCAGCAACCAGCACCTGGCCACCACCGGCTGCAATAGCCCCCTTGGCAGCCGGTTTTGCACGCTTCAGGCTGGTGAGCACCCGCACGACTTCAACAGCTGAGGCATATTGCAGTGAAATCACCTCTATCTCACTGTCACTGACCTGGTCAATCCGCTGGATAATCGTCAGCAGACGTTCGACATTATTGGCACGGTCAGAGATGATCAGCACGTTGGTCGCAGGATAGGCAGCGAGATGGCCCTGCTGGGGTACCAGCGGCCGCAGAATAGGTACCAGCTGGGCCGCCGCCACATTATCAACCTGTACCACCCGGGTAACCATTTCATCGCCACGTCCGGGGCTGCCTTTACTGGCTGTCGGGATACCATCCTGCTTCGCGTTGACATCCGGCACAATTTTGATGACTTCACCGCTGGGAACCGCTGCAAAGCCATGCACCTTCAGGATAGACAGAAAGACCTGGTACACCTCGTCACTGTCCATCGGCTTTGATGAAATCACCGTGACCTTGCCCTTTACCCGCGGATCAATAATAAAGTTTCTGTCGGTCACCTCGGCAACGGTACTGATCAGGGCACTGATATCAGCATCCTTCAGGTTCAGCGTAACGTCCTCGGCGTGCACGGGTAACCCGCACACCAGCCACATCAGCAGTAACCCCGTAACTTTTCTGAAAATATTCATGAATTTTCCTAAAACGGACTGATGCAGCCTCCTGCACCGGTTCATTATCTATATATCGTTAATCTGACGCAGTTTTTGAGCATCGCCACCTTATTCAGGCACGCTCAGACTCAGAACTTCCTCCTGGCCATTGCGCAACACCGTCACACTCACCGTTTCACCACTCTGGGCGCTCTTCAGTGCGCGTGCACTGTTGGCCGGATTATCCAGCTTGATGTCATTAATCTGTATCGCCACGTCACCTTTTTGCAGACCTGCCTGCTTGAACAGTTCGGGATCACGACCCACCCCAAGCTCATATCCTATGATTTTTCCCTGTGCATCCTTTTTCGGCGTTGCCCGCACCAGATTGTAAAGGTCTCGCGGACGTTTTCGCATGTTTTCGCGAACCTGCTTCAAGCGCTGTGCCGGACTGCTGGAAGAGCGCGTTGAAACCGATCGGGATGGTGACGCATTACGACTTGATACGGTATTACCCGGCTTGTCATCCTTGGGTAAACGCAAGGTCTCATAACGCCCGCCGCGTTGCAGAATAACCTTATCCGCATGCACCTCACTGAGCTCTGCATTACCGGGCAACATGTCACCAATAGAGTACTGTTCTTCCTTGCCGCGCGGGTCTGCAATAATCGCATGGCCCTTGTCTAGGTCGTCAGAGGAATACAACCCGCGCAGCACCAGTTTCAGTTTTGTATCGGGGGCATCAACCGGCGCACTGCTGGTCTGGACCGGGGCACTACCCTTCGCCGTCACACCCATCAAGTGCCAGCCTGGTAACTGGCTGATGAGTTGCCGGTCCGGATTGGATGGCGCCGGAACAGACTCTGCTACAACGGCCACCGGATCAGCCGGTTCTGTCGGCGCCAGCAGATCCCACGTCAGCGTCGCGACACGACTGGCAATCCAGATAACCAGCAATATATTAAGCAACCAGATAACACGCCGGGCATTCCTGCTTTGCAGTATTCGGATCACATCCGCCTGTTGCAATGAAAGTGTCTGCATAACCCCGTCTATCGTTGTCAGGACCGCTGTCGATTACGGTTTCTACCACTGCCGCCCTTCCTGGCAGGGCGTGAATTTCCGCGGCCACCGCCGGGCCGGGGTGGCGGCCGTTTGATTCTGACCGGTGGCTTTAGTTCCACAATACAGTCATCCGGCACGGTCTCTACAGGAATTTTGTGCCCGATGTACGCCTCGATCTCCGGCAGGGAATACACAAAATTTTCACAGGCAAAACTGATCGCATCACCATCCTTGCCTACGCGTGCCGTACGGCCGATACGATGCACATAATCCTCGGCATCCTGTGGCAGATCATAGTTAAATACATGACTCACGTCCGGTATGTGCAAACCGCGCGCCGCCACATCAGTGGCAATCAATACCGGCAATGTACCGCTCTGAAATTCCTTTAACAAGCGCTGACGTTTTGTCTGGGGCACATCGCCTGACAACACGGCACATTTGAACCCGTTGCCTTCCAGGTAAGACCAGACCCGGTCAGCATTACGCTTGGTATTCACAAACACAATACTGCGTTGCGGATCACCATGCCGCAACAGACCGACGAGCAAGGGAATTTTTTCTTCATTGGCCGTGTGATACAGCACCTGCCGCACCCGGTCAGCCGTCACCTTCTCCGGTTCGACATCGACATGCACCGGATTATTCATATGCTCGTAAGCCAGTTCCTGCACCCGGTGCGAAAGGGTCGCGGAAAATAACAGGCCGAGACGCTGTTCCGGAGGCGGGCAGCGGCGCAACAGGAAACGAATATCCTTGATAAACCCCAGGTCAAACATCCGGTCTGCCTCGTCCAGCACAACGGCCTGCGCCATTTTCAGATCAAATACGTGCTGTTTAAAATAATCAATAATGCGTCCCGGCGTACCAATCAGGATGTCCACACCCGCCGCAATCGTGTCGCGCTGCTGTTCATAGCCGGTCCCGCCATAGGCCAGCCCGAGTTTCAGTCCGGTATGCCCGCCAATCACCCGGGCATCGTCGTGTATCTGGATTGCCAGTTCCCGTGTGGGTGCCAGCATCAGCGCCCGCGGCTGATTCACTTTACGACGCGCATCTGCGGGATGCGTGAGCAAATGGTTATAGACAGCAATCAGAAAGGCCGCTGTCTTACCGGTCCCTGTCTGCGCCTGGCCGGACACATCACGCCCCCCAAGTGCGACCGGCAGGGTTTCCGCCTGGATCGGCGTACACAGAGAAAATCCTGAATCTTCAATGCCTTGCATCAGACCATCAGGAAGAGAAAAACTCGAATAGGGGATATCAGTTAAATGCGTTTCGGACATAGGTAATGACTTCTCAGGCCGTGTAGGCCAGCTATCAAGCACAGGAATTCGCATTGTATTTCAAAAGGTTGCAATATGCTATTGATTGTTTTGAAGAACCCGGTTAACAAGGAAATAATGGCTGGATGCCGGCACATTCAGTCATGACAGCCTCACACCCATTACACAATGCGGCTAACGTCCCGAACGGAACTCCATACAGGCAATAGCAACGATGCGGCAAAACACCAGGGCTGCAAAGCTGCTGAATGGACAAGGATACAGTAAAAGCTGCTCTGCGGACTTGTAAATTGTGCTGATTTAGGCTGAAATAGGGCCGCGACTGGGGAAACACGATTGATGATACTCCCGGCGCATCTTAAGCCCGGTCAAGAAGGCTGTCCGAATCCCGCACAGAACCCCGGCATACCGCTCTGCGGATTTCCATGGATTTTATTTTTTAGATACAACGGGCATAGCCCCCAGGAACCCGTCCAAAAATAGCGATCGTAGCGAGGACAGGCTCCCGGGCTCTGCTTTACAGCAAATACATTTTTTTAACAGGAGAGTTTGAATAGTGAGTGAACAGATCTTGTACTTGACTGATGACACCTTCGAACAGGAAGTAATCAATTCCTCCAACCTTGTGCTGGTGGACTACTGGGCTGAATGGTGCGGGCCCTGCAAGATGATTGCGCCTATACTGGAAGAGATTGCCAGCGAGTACACCGGCAAGGTCACGATAGCCAAACTGAACATTGATGAAAACCCGCAAACACCACCCAAGTACGGCATTCGCGGCATCCCGACATTAATGCTGTTCAAGGATGGCAACGTTGAAGCCACCAAGGTCGGCGCACTCTCAAAGTCACAGTTGACCGCTTTTCTGGACAACAACATTTAATCATTTACTCATAGCACTGCTGTAACATAAAATGGCGAGGATAATTGGAAGGCACCGCATGCAGCATATGCAAGCCGCCACGGCCCTGCCTTCAGTCACTCTTCAAAACAAGAATCCCTAATTACCCTTGAATAATCTCCCCGGCCAGCTGGCCGCATCAATCCATTCAATACAAAAACGCGACAAAGGCCACCTATGAACCTGTCTGAACTCAAACTAAAACCTGCCGCCGAACTGGTCGAAATCGCCCAGAAAATGGGGGCCGAGGGAACCGCGCGCTCCCGCAAGCAGGACATCATCTTTTCTATCCTCAAGTCACACGCCAAAAAAGGCGAGGATATTTTCGGGGGAGGAGTTCTGGAAATACTGCAGGACGGATTTGGCTTTCTGCGTTCGGCAGACAGCTCCTACCTGGCAGGTCCGGACGACATTTACGTCTCCCCCAGCCAGATAAGGCGTTTCAGCCTGCGTACCGGGGATACCGTAGACGGCAAGATCCGTCCACCCAAAGACAGCGAGCGATACTTTGCGCTGCTCAAGGTCGACAAGATCAATTACGAAAAACCTGAAAACGCCAAAAACAAGGTCGCGTTTGAAAACCTGACACCGCTCCACCCCAATGAAAGGCTCGGCCTGGAACGCGGCAATGGCAGCACGGAAGACATCACTGCACGCATCATTGATCTGGTCGCACCGGTAGGCAAGGGCCAGCGCGGCTTGATCGTGTCACCGCCCAAGGCAGGTAAAACGATGCTGCTGCAAAACATTGCACAATCGATAGCGTCCAATTACCCGGAAGTCTACCTGATTGTGTTGTTGATCGATGAACGCCCCGAGGAAGTGACCGAGATGTCCCGCTCGGTGAAGGGTGAAGTGGTTTCCAGCACCTTTGATGAGCCAGCCAGCCGCCACGTACAGGTTGCCGAAATGGTCATTGAAAAAGCACGCCGACTGGTAGAACACAAACACGACGTGGTGATCCTGCTTGATTCCATTACCCGGCTTGGACGCGCCTACAACACCGTCGTCCCCTCCTCCGGCAAGGTGCTGACCGGTGGTGTCGATGCCAA
>DMKK01000051.1 GCA_003454335.1 Gammaproteobacteria bacterium
CACCCCGGTCTGCTGCCTCGATCAAATGCAATGCCAGTAGCCGGCCGCTTTCATCACCATTCCAGAGATAATACTGGGCATCGATGGTCCCGGTGGCCAGGTCGGCCAGTAGCAGGCGCCAGCGCAGGGCATCAAGATTGTCCGACAGGGCCAGGTAGGTGGACTTTCCGACGCCATTTTGTGCTTCGATCTGTTGCGCAACCTGGAACAGTGTCCCTGACTGCGACGGTATTTGTGCGTAACTGGGCTGGAGCGGTATATCCCGAAGCTGGTGCGTGGCACAACCGGACAACAGCAGCAGGCCCGGGATTACCAGCCGGCCAATACCGTGCCATGCGTGTCTGCCAGCGCAGGTAACAATAAGCGGGTTCATTTAGGAAGGGTAGCTCCAACCATTGCATTAATCTTCCTGTAGGAGCGGCCTCCTGGCCGCGAATCGCGCCGAGGACGGCGCTCCTACAGAATGTACCAGAACCTCACCAGCGTTGAATTCCATAGTCAACACAAAATATTCATTTCATCCAGTAATGCAGACAGCGAAACCAGCTTTCGGGCCAGGATTTATGCATCTACCGGGTAGAGTAGTTGTCGAATTTCTTCCTTGCGCCGAGGACATCCAGGTTGCGTTTGCCGTCATGGACTTTTAACACGGCACCCAGTTTCCGGAAGCGGGCATAGAATATACCGTCAACATTCTGCTCATCGATAATGCCCTTGGCACCTATGTCGATCTTGTCGCTGCCTGAAAATGCGTGCGGAATAGTGAGTTGCTGCTGTTCCAGCGTGACTGTTGCAGTACCCTGTATGTCCTCGATGGTGAGCAGTTTTTCCAGCCATTTTTTCTCGCCTTTGGCATTGGCAAACATTGCTACGATCGGCCGTGAATCCTTTATTTCAAACCCGGACTCTGCGTGGATGTAAACCGGTTTTTTCCATGTCGCCCGGGCCTTCTTCAGGTCAAACCGTGCGTTCCAGTCCTCCACTCCAAAGTTTTTTTCCTTGCCGGTGACCCTGATCTTGTCGAGTAGCAGGGAAGAACCTGAAATATCAAATTCCATGTTTTGCGGGTTGCCGTCCGCGAGTTTTATATCTGCGGTTAATTCCCCGATTATCTCCTGGTCGTCCACGCGGCTGCGCAAGCCGGTTGTTATCAATTTGACAAAGCCGTTGGCCGTCGTTGGTTGCAGTTGTATATCTGCTGTCAGATCAGCTGTCCCACCCAGTATTTTCAAGGGGGACTTTTCCGGCAGATACTCGTCGTAGATCGACATGTCGGTCACCGTTGCCGAGGGGATTTGCAGGTGTAGCTTTACAATCTCTCCGGAACCGTCAAAACCCATGGCATCACCCTGTGCGTGCAGTTTCAGTGCTACATCCCTGATGAACGACTGTGCGTCTCCCTTGCGCTTGAAGAGGCCGTCGTTGACCTCCACCTGCAAATCAAGGTCCGGATGTTGGCCGCCTTTAACCATCTTCAGGAACACCCGGCCATCGCCCTTGACGGCATAGTCCAGTACTTCCACATGCATCTTCCTGGGAAGGACCTCGAGTTGTGACCCCTTGGCCAGCCTGCCGGACTCGAGGTATATATCAGTGCTGAGCTGGCCGGATCCGGTGATAGTCAATTCATACGGATTCCTGAACAGCTGGTTGATCCAGTCAAGCTCCGAGATATTGCCGCTGATCCTGAAATGCGCATCCGCAGTTTCGAGACGGGATTTGAAGTGCTGCTGTCTTGATGCCAGTGAGATACCCTTGATCCCTGCCGTCCCGTGCGTTGCCGCCGAGGGGGACAGGTCTAGGCGGCCTGCGTCAACGGACAGGGCGGCATTCCAGGGCTGTGCCCTGGTGTTTTCCCGGCCGCTGAGCCTGGCTTCATTGATGCGCAGGTAGGTGCCGGAAATATTGATTGTTTCCGCTGCAATCGATGGAATGTCGATATGAATACCCAGGTCAAGATCAGATATGAAGCGGTAATCCTTGAAGGAAACATCTGCATGATCCGAGCGTATTTCGAGGCTGGAATTGAGGGCTGTCTGTGTCAATTCAGCCTGGCCCTGCAATTCTCCCTGACCACCATTCAGGGTCACGGCCAGCCGATCCGGGAGGTAGCGTTGATACCTGCCCAGATCAGGAATGCTGACGGCGGGTATCTTTACTGCCGCGTGGGCTGCACCGGCTTTACGGTTCTTCCAGTCTGCCAGGTTGTTGCTGCCCCTGACGGCAACTTCAAGGCCGTTACCGGCGAACAACGGGGTCGTATCATCCTCATGGTGCATGTCCATGGTCGTGAAATGGATAGTGAGGCCCAGTTCTTTCGGTTTGTCGGCGGCCACTTTTATGATGACATTGCCTGTTCCCGTGGCGATATGGTCTTTGAAATTCAAGTCAAGTTCATTGGCCGAGATGACCAGTGCGGATTCCGGTAACAGCTTGCCAGCTGCTAAAACCACGCGTCCCTCGACGTTGCCGGCACCATCGATATGCATGCCGTGCAGACTGTCCAGGTAAAAGTTCAGGAACTCCAGGCTTTCTGTCCGGGTGGCAATGCTGGCATCGAGATTCAGGAAGGCCAGCGATTTCATACCACGGTTTTCCGAGGGAATGAACGGTAAAAATTCCACGCTGCCTTTCAGGAAACCCTCGGTAGATATCTGCTGGCCGTTATTGATTGTCAGGGCGTCGATCTTTACATCAGCCTTGCCATTGCTCAGGGAGAAGGGGCCGCCACGTGTCTGGTAACTGACATCGGCCTGCAATCCTCCGGAGAGGGTCGCTTGCAGCTGGTTAATCCAGAGCCGGTGACTGCCGCTGGCATGAATATCCTCCACAACCATCGTCCAGCCATTACCTTGCTTGTGGGGTGGCCGGGGTGTGACCGGTGCGTCCAGGTCACGGCCGCTGATTGGCGGGAAGAATTTACGGCTGGCCGCATAGTCCTTGCCCGGTTTGGGACGCTTGCGCTGAAAGTATGTCAGGTTTTCGCCTTCAACAGCGTAGACCCTGACCGTCCGCCGGAGCAGCGGAAGTATGGCCACGGATGCAGTAGCGGCGGGCGCTTCAGCCTGCCATTGCAGGGAAGCAGTCTGTCCATTGGCAGATATCCCTTGCGCATGTACCCTGAACGGGCGCCAGCTCCAGGCCTTTTCCCAGTGAACGGCATACTTTTCCGGTCTGTGCTGATTGATCAGCGTTTGCGTTAATGGCAGATTCAGCGCCAGATTGACCAGCGCGAGGTAGACGATTTCAAATATAACGGCAGCTATTAACAGCCGCTGCCACCAGGGTTTTGTCTTATTATTCATCGTCGGATTATTACGCCACCATTGGCATTAGGCAAGCGGGTAGTGTGCCTGATGGGCTGTTTGTCAGACAGCAGCAGCTTGATGCTGTGAATTGGAATTGCCTTTAATGGGAATGGCACTTATCTTAAGTCCTGACCTGGTGCCTACTACGGGTTCAATCTGATAAAGACAGAAATTATTGCCACGGAATCCACGGAAGGACACGGAAAAATAAATGCCTTATGGAAATATTTTCGTGTCCTTCCGTGGATTCCGTGGCTAATTACAGGTTTTTACTGACGATACCTCTAAGTAAGAGCCATTCCCGTTAATGAATGTTCACCACCCGGCGAACGAGGCTAACCACCTGTTCGTGGGTAGAGGCGCCTTTCTCGACAATCTGTTCGACCCGGCCGCTAAGCATGCGGCGGTCTTCCTCGGTCAGGTCCTTGGCCGTCAGCACGATCACAGGGATGTCCTGCCATGCAGCGTTGGCACGCATTTCAATCAGGAAATCGAAGCCGTCCATTACCGGCATCATCAGGTC
>DMKK01000110.1:0-9556 GCA_003454335.1 Gammaproteobacteria bacterium
CAACAGCGCCTACCACGCAACTCACGGCAAAGACAAACAGGGTATAGGCGTTCGGGTACTGGCCGATGAACGCGAGACCACCGCGACCATCCGGGTGAGTCGCGACCAGACGCAGATCAAGTGCCGCCAGGTCGCGCAACAACATTGACCACACCCGGATCCGCCAGAGCCAGCGCAGCAATAGAAACCAGAACAGCGGACTGCTGACAAGCACGCACCACCATCCCGCCATGGTCAAGGTATTGCCTTCCGGCAAACCATGGACCGACCATGATGAAGCATCAACATCAAGCAACTTGCTATACGTGGCAAATGAGATAAAAACCGCGATGCCGAGACAGCTGGCCTCTGCGAGGTATGCATCGCGTCGCTTAAGTGCTTTTGTCACCGCCACGGCAGCCGCCTCAAACGCGCCCGGAGCCAGCAATGGCGCCTCGGAAAACTGGACAAGGTGTTTGCGCAGCCGTTGCTCGACCTGCCGTTCCATGAGCATAAAAAGGCCCACGGCGATAAAAAACCTTGCCCAGACGCCCAGTTCCAGAAGATAGGGGTTTTCTGCAGCCGCACCATAGGCATCACCCGCAATAATGCTCAGGACCAGCGGCGCCCCCCAGGCAAGCCCGACAAACAGCACAGCCCTGGGACCTGCACGGAATGCATCCGCACTTAATAGACCGAGCTGTTTTTGCAAGGCGTAGAATGGCCCGCCTTGTGCCACAAGGAATTCGCTGGTTCTGGCGTCTTTATTGCTCGCGTTGTTCATTGTATTCCCTGGTGTTGTGAAATTGACTTCGGCGGCAACTCTGGTGGTTGACAAGACTGTTCGCCATGCTGCCAGACCTGCGCGTATAATATTACCATCTGCAGCCGCCCGAAACGACGCCATCCGGTTACTGCAGACTGCGTTGCGACTCATCATCAGGGAGAGATCATGAATAATGTAAAAGTCTTCACACTGCTTGCCGGGATGACGGCCGTCATGGGCATGGTTGGACAGGCCATGGGCGGTCAGAGTGGCATGCTGATTGCGCTGCTCATTGCCGCTGGTATGAATTTCTACATGTACTTCACTTCATCTACGAAGGTGATGAAGGCCTACAAGGCGCAGACCATTACGCGCGAACAAGCACCGGAACTGTACGATATCGTTGACAAACTGCGGCAGCGTGCCGGTCTGCCGATGCCGACCGTCGGCATCGCCCCGCAACAGCAACCAAACGCGTTTGCGACCGGGCGCAATGCCGACCATGCCGTTGTATGTGTCACCCAGGGCCTGCTGGATATGATGGACCAGGATGAACTGGAGGGTGTACTCGCCCATGAACTCGGCCACATCAAGCACCGCGACATGCTGTTGCAAACCATCTCGGCGACCATGTCCGGAGCAATTACGAGCCTGGCACGCTTCGGCCTGTACTCGCCACATCAGGGTCAGGGCCGGGGTTCACCGATCGGTCCCCTGCTGGCACTGCTGGCACCCGTGGTCGCCATGATTCTCCAGTTTGCCATTAGTCGCACCCGGGAATTCAAGGCCGATGCCTTTGGCGCGGAAATCTCCGGCAAACCTCTGGCCCTTGCCAGCGCACTGAACAGGATGCAGCAAATCGCGCAACGTGCGCCCATGGATGTCGCCCCCTCGATGGCACCGATTGCGCAGGTCAATCCGCTATCGGGGTTCAGGGGATTATCAAAATTGTTCTCCACCCATCCGTCGACCGAGGAACGGGTGGCACGCCTGCAGGCGATCGCTGCGGCACAGGCCGGCTAATATAGCCGATCATTGCAAAGTATATGAATTGTGGGAGCTGCGTTGCCTGCATGGATGTAGGTATATCGCGCAGTGCAGGGATGCGCGTGAGCGATACAGCCGCGAATCTGGATCAATACTGTAGGAGCGTCGTCCCCGGCGCGATTCACGGCGAGGACGCCGCTCCTACAGTCACAGGCAGGGTCGAGGTAGTACGTAGGATGCGCTTCGTGTTACTCAACTCATCCTACGGCCATTATCTCAAGTCTGGTGATGCAGGAGCGGTATACTCCCCGTTAGTAATTCAGCGCCTCACGCGCCTTGTTTACGTCCACCGAATCGGCGGCTTTTTCCGTGTCCACAGACTCATATGCCTTCTGGTAATCAACACCATCAGCACTGACGGCCTCGCCCATCTTTTTCTGATCGACGGACTCAGTGGCCTTCTGTGTATCTACAGACTCAGACAGCTTTTGGTAGTCCACTGCCTGTGCGACAGAAATGCAAGACAGGCAAAACATCAGGGGTAACAGTTTTTTGCTCATGGTTAATTCTCCTTGTTTCTTATCAGACCTCTGACACTACGTACGTCACCTCGTCACCCTCGTAGTACGGGCGGTAGTAGGTGCCGCCAAGCTTCATGTACTTGGTGTCTGCAATGGTCACTTCTTCATAGCCGGGCGGCAGATATGTCACAGAGGTACCCGCCGGCGGTTCCACCACCACATACTGGTCAGCAGACTCGTCATAGATGAAGAAGGCGCCCTGAAAATAGCAGTAACCCTCGTCATTCGGACCAAACGCAATGGTGCAATCGATGGGCGGGGCCTCGACCTGGGCACCCACCGGAGCAGGCGCGGTGACATAGCCGGTGCCTGACGGCGCCGGCTCGTAGAAGGCGCCACCGTAGTACTGGTATTGCTGCCCCGCCACAGGCACCGCAACAGCAGCCTCAGGTGGTTCATTCACCGCCGCGCCAATGGCATAGCCTGCAACACCGCCTACGACAGCACCACCTATACCCCACAACCAGCCATTGTCATCATCATCGTCGTCATTGTTATTATGATGATGATTACCGTCATCATCGTCGTCCCAGTAATTGTCGTTACCCCAGTAGTGGCGGTCATCGTACATGTCCTCGTAAAGGTCATTGCGCTCATCGGCCAGTTTTTCATGGTGCCGCTGCCGGTCTTCCCTGGCATCATCCCCCCAATCCTGCCAGTCTTCCCGTGCCTCATCCTGGTGGTCAAACTTGTTTTGCTGCAGCTCCTCTGCGGCTTTCTTGCGATCACTGCGGATGTCCTCCTTGTTCGAGGCATACTGCTGGCGCCCTTCCTTGACCTGCTTGTTGTGTTCCTCGCGCTGCGCCTGACGCTGAACCTTCTTGTCCTGCGTCCCCGCCGCCCGTCCGGATGTTGCAGACTTTCTGTCAGTCCGCTCTTTCGCCTGCCGGTCAGAGGTTGCCTTGCGATTGTCCTGCTTGCGTTTTGTCTGGGACTGCTCACGCGCAGCCAGATTCTCGCGACTCTTGCCGCCTGAGGCCTTCTGCTGAGGTTTCTTGGCATCCTTCCGGGCAAAAGGCTGGTCCTTGGCGGGGCCAGACGCGCGCTGTCCTGCCTGTGGTTTGGACTGTGGTCTGGCTTTTGCCTGCGGTTTGGACTGTGGCCTGGACTTTGCCTGTGGACGTGGGGCAGAGGCTTTCTTCATAGATCCCTGCCTGGCGCTCGACGCACGGGGTTTGCGGTCAACCTTGCTCTTGGAGTGCTGCTGCCGGGACTTCTTGCCGCCACCGCCTTGCCTGGCTTTCTTGCCGCCACCACCGCCTGCCCTTTTACCATCCAGTTTACCTGCCCAGGCTGCACCCTCACCGCTACTACCCGGGGTGGGTGCAAACAGCACAGGCCCGATAAGCAACAGCGTCGCGAGAGCCGAAGACAGGAATACCCTGGCCATTTTCCACTGGGATATCGATATCATCATGGCTTGTCTCCTTCCCCGGTGTTATTCGCCGCCCTGAACTCGATACGGGATGCCCCTTCCGCAGGCGTAAAGGTGAATTCTTCTGCGTTAATGGTTGGCCTGAAGTTCCAGTCGGACAACCGGGCCTCGTAACGCGGGGCACCTGCTTTGTCTTGGTATTCGATAATCACCTTGCGGATGACCGGTACTTCACCACCCTGGATCCAGACCTGGAAATCAGCGTCCGCCGCACGAAACAGCAGGTGATGGACAAAGCTGCCATCGAGATAGTGCCGCCCGCCATAGAAGCCGTCCCAGACATCTTCATGGAGCCATGTGCAAGGTTCGCTGCTCATCAGGTCCTCAAGTGGCAACTCAACACCGTGTTCATCCAGCTTGTCCAGGGTTGCATCGAGAGTGTCGGGTGCGGGAACCTCAACATACATATTCTTATCAGGGTCGAAGACAGTAACCGTCTTGCCATCGTACAGAATGGTACGTGGACCCTTGTCACTGTCGCCATCGATGCGTAGATGGTTCGGACGATCAACTACCACCTCGTCATAACGCTGGTACTGTACCGTCATGCCGGATTCGAGTACGTCATCATAGCTGATGTCGGCGGTTACCGAAAAAGCGGGCGCCGATTTCAGCTGCTCACAGGTGCGCTCCATAATTCGATCAGCCTTTGGATCAACCACTCGCGGCGGCGTTTCTTCCGCATTCAGGAACAGGGGGGTCAACAACAACGCTCCTGCTACTATCCCTGGTAAAATTCTCATTGATCTCCTCCATTAGAAGAAACGGTTATTGCTCTTGTTATGTTCCCGAGGGGTAAGCCGCAAACGGAACAGTAACTATGCAGATTGCTACCGGTTAATATATTTAAGTAGCAGGCAAACGATTTATTGTCTTTAAATCCCTGGGAAGTGATAATACGTCTATAACCGGGTTTGGGCAAACTTTGCCCTTAGTGCGGACGCGCGCCTGGTAGGATGGGTGAAGGAGCGTAGCGACGCACCCATCAAAAATAGGGTGCAATACCCTGACGGGCACGTCACTTTGTTCCTTTACCCATCCTACGGTTTATGGGCATCTAGATTGCAGTCGCCTCTATTCAAGTTCTTCATCCATATCCAGAAACCGCCAGCGCTGATCAGTTTCCGGCAACCAGCAAGCGCTCATCTTGCCAAACCACTGGTAGCGGTGACGACCAATATAGTCATATACCGGATCGGCTATAAAGCGTGGCACCAGCAGGAACACGCCCATCAGGGGCCATCCGCGATGGAGCAGCATCGCGGTGCGCAGGGCGGCGCGTGATTTGTGGTACAACTGGCCCTGGTAGATCAGGATAACCGAATCCAGACGGTTGTCGGTGATGTTATGCGCGGCCAGTAATTGTTGTGCGGCGGTGGATTGCAGCCGGGCGAAACGGAAGCGTTCCTTTGGGTCGCGCTTGATAACGAACTGCACACTGCCCGCACATAAATGGCAAACACCGTCAAAGAGAAGTATCGGGTTCTCGTCCAAGGCTATTCGTACTGCAGATAATGGCCGGGCTGCAATGCAGGATCCAGTGGTAAAATCCAGTCAGCCGATTTCAGGCTGCGCGGTATCTCTGACAGATCACGTTCCGGGTCCACCAGCATCGCCAGTTCACGGAAGTTGAGCGAACACATGGTTTGCGCTGTGACCACCGGGTCTGACACCCGGTATTTTGCCTGCCAGACCTTGTCCAGATGGTGTGCGAACTGCAGGATCATATCCGGCCGGGTCGGCATTTTCTCGAACTGACGTCGGGTGAGCCAGATAGCAGGGTTAACCCGCCATTTTTTACCCGTATCCGGGTCAAGCACCTGGAACTCTACACGGGCATCCTTGTCCCTGAGCTTCATGCGCCAGGAGAAACGATGGCCCTCCTCCGTCCAGGCAACGGTCCCGGGATAGACCAGTGGGCGCATCGGCATCAGGATGTTATAGAGCAGGAAGATGCCGAACAGTACCATCAACGGTTTTTCCCAGGATAGTTCGATCCGTGCCGGCCTTGTGCCGAGTTGAAAACTGCCTGTCACCCGACCCAGCCAGCGACGTGGCCAGCCCGGGTCAAAGAACAGCGTGGTTGCGCACAGGGTCATCCAGGGGAAAATACCGATGGAGAAAAGCGTTGCATTGGACAAGTGGAATATGGCGTAAAAGCAAAACACAATCAGCCGGGTCTTTTTAAAGAATAGCAGTGGTGCACCCAACAGATGCAGGGACATGGAAAACCAGGCACCGAAGATGGCGAAGTCCGGGGCAGTCAGCAGCGGAGCCATAAGCGGATGCTCTTCTGCCCGGCTTGAAAACCAGAACGTCAGTGGCCAGCCACTTAACCAGTCGCTGTTCATCTTGACCAGGCCCGCATAGAGCAGCACGATCTCGGTCATTATCAACAGCCCGAGCAGTGACCAGCGCGGAATCCAGTCGTTCCGCTCGCCCCGTCGCAGGGACCAAACCTGGTCTGCCGGGACCATCAGCAGACAGATGCCATACAGCATGACCAGATAAAAATGGTTCAGGTAATTCGCCTGCTCGATGAAGAACTGCCAGCTAAAAGCAATCAGGAAGACCAGACAGGCAGTTCTGTAGAACAGCCCCAGCATGATACCGAGGGAGGCCAGTCCGATAACGGCGAACAGAATATACATGCCATTGCCGGGCAATGCCGGTACCCACTCCCAGCCGAAATACTTGAACTGAAACCCGCCGCCGGGATTTTCCAGACCATCCAGAAACAGATGCTGGATGCGCGGCCAGTAACGAAAAGCATCCCAGAGCAGGATGCCGCCAAAGGCGATGCGGAAGACGGCAAGGGAAGCACCATCGACTGGTTCACGCAGCCATGACAGAAACCTGTTCATGTATCTATCCTTGATGATTCAGGGTAATCAAGGGGACAGTATACCTGTTTACCGGTAGCGGGCAGTTGTGCTTGCCATAAAGCGACGCTCCCTCCGGGACGGGAAGTACGCGACGGATCAGGTTGCGGGTGTACGGGACATAAACCAGCGACAGGCAAGCAGAGAGAGCAACGCCCAGACACCTCCGGCAATCCAGCCTGCAATGATATCCGTTGGCCAGTGCACACCGAGATACACCCTGCTCATTCCAACCAGAAGGGTCAGCAGTAATGACCAGCCCAGAATATAGAGCTTGATGCGGGTCTTGCTGCTTGCATGCGCCAGCAGTGCGCCCATCGTTAAAAACGCCACCGTCGACATCATGGCATGACCGCTGGGAAAACTGCTCATTATCGCTGCGGTTTCGTGCGGGACAAGTTCGGGTCGGGGGCGTTCGAAGAACGTCTTGAGCAGACTATTGAAGAGTGATCCACCTGCCATTGCCAGCAATACGAAGAGCGCCATGCGGGGCCTGTGCTGCAGCCAGAAATAGCCACATACAGCAATGGTCAGCAGACCCAGGGCGACGGCTCCCCCCAATGCCGTCAAGTCGCGAACAATAACCTCAAGCCATTCCGGACCAAGGGGATCGGCAAGATCTGCCGGGTTGCGCAACATCAACAGCAGTTGCTGATCAAAACCCGCTGTATCGCCATCTGCCACCTCCCCGGTCAATTTGATGAAGGCATATAAACCGAGCGAAATAATGATGACCACGATTGCCGTGATGTATTCCGGCAGATCTCGCCTGTTCAGTATTTTTGCATCTGACTGCATTACGGCTAATATTCCTCAATCCTGCCCATGATGTTTGGAAAAGTACTGCTCGTCTCAGCTAAATGGCATCAATACCACCCATGTAGGATTTAAGCACATCCGGGATGCGGATCGATCCGTCTGCCTGTTGATAGTTCTCCATCACCGCGACCAGTGTTCGCCCGACGGCAAGTCCGGAGCCGTTGATCGTGTGCAGCAGTTCCGGTTTGCCGGTGTCTGGATTGCGCCAGCGTGCCTGCATGCGCCGTGCCTGAAAGGCTTCAAAATTACTGCAGGATGAGATTTCACGATAGGCCTGCTGTCCGGGAAGCCATACTTCAAGGTCATAGGTCTTTGCTGCGGAGAAACCGATATCACCGGTACAGAGGGTAACCACGCGGTATGGCAGTTCGAGTTGCTGCAGGATGGCTTCCGCGTGAGCGGTTAACTGCTCCAGTACTTCGTATGAATCTTCAGGTCGGGCCAGCTGGACCATTTCAACCTTCTCGAACTGGTGCTGGCGTATCATGCCGCGCGTGTCTTTGCCATAGGAGCCGGCTTCCGAACGGAAACACGGTGTATGGGCGGTGTAGCGTACCGGCAGTGACGCGGCCTCGAAGATTGTGTCACGCGCGAGGTTGGTTACCGGGACTTCTGCCGTGGGTATCAGGTAATACCCGCTCTCCCCTTCCATCTTGAACAGGTCTTCCTCAAACTTTGGCAGCTGGCCGGTGCCCTGCAGGCTGTCGGCATTGACCAGGTAGGGGACGTAGACTTCACTGTAGCCGTGCTCGCGTGTGTGTGTGTCCAGCATGAACTGGATCAGGGCGCGGTGCAGCCGGGCAAGGGGACCCTGCATGACACTGAAACGTGAGCCGGTTAACTTTGCGGCCGTCTCAAAATCAAGCTGTCCCAACTGTTCGCCAAGGTCAACGTGGTCCCTGGGTGCAAAGTCGAACTCGGCAGGTTCACCCCACTTTCTGAGTTCCGGGTTGTCCTCCTCCCCTTTCCCCCCAGGTACAGATGCATGCGGGATATTGGGAATTCCCATGAGGATTGAATTCAGCTCTTCCTGCAAGGTTGCGAGTTCGTGCTCCTTGGCCTTGAGCTGCTCACCCAGGCCTTCGACTTCCTTTAACAGTGGCGCAATATCTTCACCGGCTGCCTTTGCCTTGCCAATACCCTTTGAACGGCTATTGCGTTCTGCCTGCAGTTCCTGGGTTTGCGTCTGGATTGATTTGCGTCGTTCTTCCAGGGCTTGCAGGTTTTTTGTATCCAGCACAAAACCGCGTCGCGCGAGTTGTTGTGCGGTGCCTTCCAGATCGTTGCGTAAGAGTTTGGGGTCAAGCATGTTATTCCTTAATTAGACTACCAGTGTTGCCGGCCAGCAGATGATGTGGCCGGGTTCAACCTTGTTGCGGAGGTGCTCAAGGATAGTATTTACTTTCTCGGGTACATCGAAGAACTCAATGACCAGCGGCAGGTCCAGCGACATATCCAGTAACGACGAAGAATGCATTGTACCTGACTTGCCAAAGCCGCTAATGCCGCGAAACACCGTCACGCCCTGTACCTTTTCCTCGTCGTGCAGGCAGCGGAGTAACGATTCCATGCTGCCCTCGCCTTCTGTCAGGTAGACCCGTACGCAGGTGACATCCAGTTTGTTCATAATTGCCTCGCTGCAAGCACACCAAGTCCGGCGGACGCAACGCACACAATGACGCTGACAAGCATATTGGCCAGCGCCTTGCCCGGATGCCCTGCCTCCATAAGATTCAGTGTTTCCATGGAAAAGGTCGAGAAGGTCGTAAAGGCCCCCAGGACACCAATCAACAAAAATGCGCGCAGTGCCGGACCGGCGGCCATGCGCTCGATGAGCCAGATGTACAGGAACCCCATTAGCAGGCTGCCCAGGACATTGACGGCCAGTGTCCCGTACGGAAATGCCGTACCCAGACGGCTGTGGACAGCGGTCGAGGTCCAGTAACGCAGTAATGCGCCGACGGCGCCACCGGCTGCAATGGCCAGTACCTGGGTCATTGGTTTGTCTCGGCTCTCATGGGGGTAATGGTACACGGAGGGTGTGATTTACGCATCCGTGATCGCTGGTGAGGTTCTGGCTCAATCCTGTAGGAGCGCCGTCCCCGGC
>DMKK01000110.1:9567-10215 GCA_003454335.1 Gammaproteobacteria bacterium
GCCGGGGACGGCGCTCCTACAGATAAGAATTCAAGTTTGGAATATGTAATTAGGTTTTGTATTTTCTGTCCAGTTCCCGCAGGTGGGCCAGCTTTTCTGCAATCCTGATTTCCAGGCCGCGTGCTACCGGCTGATAATAGCCGGGATCGGCCATGCCTTCCGGGAAATAATCCTCGCCGGCGGCATAGCCCTCGGGTTCATCATGGGCGTAGCGGTAGGCCTTGCCATAACCCAGTTCCTTCATCAGTTTCGTCGGGGCATTGCGCAGATGTACCGGCACTTCCAGTGAACCGGTCTTGCCGATATCTGCGCGGGCCTTGTTGTATGCCGTGTAGACGGCATTGCTCTTGGCGGCACAGGCCATGTAGATAACGGCCTGTGCGATTGCCAGTTCGCCTTCCGGACTGCCCAGACGCTCCTGCACGTCCCAGGCGTTCAGGCACAGGGTTAGTGCCCGCGGATCGGCATTGCCAATGTCCTCCGAGGCCATCCGGACGACCCGCCTGGCGAGATACAGGGGATCACAACCCCCGTCCAGCATTCGCACCAGCCAGTAAAGAGCGGCATCCGGTGATGAGCCACGCACGGACTTGTGCAATGCAGATATCTGGTCGTAGAAATCGTCGCCTCCCTTGTCGAAGCGGCGGG
>DMKK01000110.1:10307-10458 GCA_003454335.1 Gammaproteobacteria bacterium
CATTTCCAGCCGGTATTCACCGAGTCCATTCCCGGTATCACTCAAGGCCGCATCAATAATGCTGCGCAGATCCACCGGTTCCAGGCGCTTGAGCACGTAAGTGCGGGCCCGGGACAACAGCGCGTTATTCAGTTCAAAGGACGGGTTTTCA
>DMKK01000190.1 GCA_003454335.1 Gammaproteobacteria bacterium
TTCCAGTACCGGCGTGGTCATGACAGCATCGCCGATATTGCTGAGCGTGATCAGCAGGATTTTATTTGTATCTCGTTGTGGCATAGAAAACCAGTGCTCTTTCAAACTGATAATAACGTATGCTGAACTATATTNNACACGGAAAAAAGTATTTTAAGGGTTTTATTCTTCAGCGTTTTGCGTGTCCTCCCGTGGCAATAATATTCGTCTTTATCAGATTGAAGCAGTACTAGTCATAAACTCCCGGTTCACCTTCCGGCCGGGTCTTGAAGCGGCGATGTGCCCACAGATACTGTCCCGGCTGTTCACGCACGCGCGCTTCAATTATGGCATTGATACGGCAGGTATCCGCTTCGATTGATATCCCCGGAAAGTCTTGCAGTGCCGGATACAACGTCAGCTGATAACCCTGCGTGCCGGGCAGCCGGGTCTGGAAAAAAGGCACTACCGGCGCCTTGCTGATGCGGGCGAGGCGGGATGTCCCGGTAATGGAGGCGGTACGGATGCCGAAGAACGGTACGAAGATGCTCTGTTCCCTGCCATAGTCCTGGTCGGGCGCGTACCAGACCGGGGTGTTTTCCTTCAGGCTTTTCAGCATGCCGCGCAAATCTCCGCGTGGAATAGCCTTCTTGAAGTGCCGGGTGCGTGCCGTCTGCAGCATTGATTCAAATGCGGCATTCTTGTGTGGCCGGTACATGACACGGAAGGGTGCCTGCATGGAGAGCAGGCGGCCGCCGATCTCAAGGGTGGTAAAGTGAGCACTGAGCAGGATGACCCCCTTGCCCTGCTCAAGTGCACTGTGCAGATGTTCCAGTCCATCCAGGCGGGCCAGCTTTTTTAATTGCCGGTTGCTTCCCCACCAGCTCATGGCCATTTCCATTACACCGATGCCGAGGGAGGCAAACTGCTCCTGCAGAATTCCTTCTCTGGCGGCAGCGTTGAGTTCGGGGAAGCAGAGCGACAGGTTGGTTGCGGCGATGTGTCTGCGCCTGGATGAAAACCGGCAGAACAGTTTTCCAATGTGGCGACCAATAACAAGCTGCCAGGCCCAGGGAAGTCGCGACAGGCACCACAACAGGCCAAGCCCGCTCCAGGTTGGCCAATAGCGAATTGAACGGGGATGCTGGCTCATGAATAATGGCCGATTGTACGCCCGCTTTGCCGGTCAACAAACCGCAGGGTCATCCAGCTATCCGTGAGAAATGCGGGCCAGTGCCTGTGTTATCATCAACAGCGACTGTTTTTTGTTTTTGCCAGCGCTTATGAAGATACATGTTCCTCCTTTTGACCAGGCACGCGTACTCGTCGTCGGCGACGTTATGCTGGATCGTTACTGGCATGGCGCAACATCAAGAATTTCGCCGGAGGCACCGGTGCCGGTTGTCCACGTGGGTCAAACCGAGGAGCGTGCCGGTGGTGCGGCAAACGTTGCGCTTAATATCGTTGCACTGGGAGCGCAGACACGCCTGCTGGGTGTGACCGGCGATGATGAGCCGGCCGACTCGCTGGAAGCCCTGTTGTCAGGCGCCGGCATTGACTGCCGCTTCCAGAAGATTGCTGATACGCCTACCGTCACGAAACTGCGTGTGATCAGCCGTCACCAGCAATTGATCCGGCTTGATTTCGAGGATGGTTTCGAAACCATTGATGGCGCTGTCCTCATGGAAAGTTACCGGCAGGCTCTGGGTCACAGTGATGTGGTGGTGTTGTCTGACTATGGCAAGGGTACGCTGGCCGATATCGAGTCGCTAATAAGTCTGGCACGTGCGGCCGGCAAGCCGGTGCTGGTCGACCCCAAGGCGCTGGACTTCAGCCGTTATAAAGGCGCCACCCTGATCACGCCCAATATGGCTGAATTCGAGCTGGTGGCAGGCTCCTGTGCCAGTGAACAGGACCTTATCAAAAAGGGCAACAGGCTCCTCGAGCAACATGACCTTGATGCCCTGCTGGTTACGCGTGGTGAGCACGGTATGACGCTGCTGAGACAGGGAGCTCCCGAGTTCCATCTACCGACACAGGCGCGCGAGGTGTTTGACGTGACGGGTGCTGGCGATACGGTTATCTCGGTACTAGCGGCTGCGCTGGCGGCAGGCGAAGAGTTGCCTGCCGCCACGGCGCTTGCCAATCTCGCGGCCGGTATCGTGGTTGGCAAACTGGGTACTGCGAGTGTGTCCGTGCCGGAACTGCGACGCACCGCGCAGCACGGGCAGGATGCCGGTTTCGGAGAAATGAATGCCGAGCAGTTACAGATTGCAGTTGAGGATGCCCGCTCCCATGGTGAACGGATCGTCATGACCAATGGCTGCTTCGATATCCTGCATGCCGGGCATGTAGCATACCTGGCCGAGGCCCGACGTCTGGGTGACCGGTTGATTGTGGCGGTAAATGATGATGAATCCGTCAAGCGCCTCAAGGGTGCCGGCCGGCCGGTTAATCCGCTTGATCGACGCATGATCGTGCTGGCGGCACTGGAAAGCGTTGACTGGGTTGTGCCTTTTTCCGAGGATACGCCCGAGCAGTTGATCTGCAAAATCGGTCCGGACCTGCTGGTAAAGGGAGGTGATTACCGACCCGAAGATATCGCCGGCTACGATTGTGTGAAACGTCGGGGTGGTGATGTGGTCGTGCTTGGTTTTGAGGATGGCTGCTCGACCAGCAGCATTATCGATGCCATTCGGCAGCAGGATTAAATGACCGATTGTCGTTGCCTGCAGGTTTTTCAGGGAACCCGGGTTTGGTACCACCCTGACTGGCAGGCAGATCTTGGGGAGCTGGGCCTCGCGGAGTTGGATAACTGGCGGGTGCCGGTCGATGTGCCTCCCGTCTCGAGATCAAAACATGTGATCGCCTGTTATCGCATCAAGCTTGCCGGTGGGCGCGTTATCTACTACAAGCGCTATGATTATCGCACCCGCTGGAAAGCGGCACTCAGGTTCTGGTTGCGGCCCAGCAAGGCGGCTATAGAAAAATGGGGGTATCAGCGCTACCAGGCCTGCGGGGTAGACGTGCCCCGCACCGTTGCTTTCGGTGAGGCGCGCAGCATGGGATTGCTGAGGGTGGCCTTTATTGTTACCGAGGAAGTGCCGGATACTGTATCCCTGGATGGCTTTGTAGCTGCCGGTCTGCCGGGTATTCCTGCCGACGAGCGTGTCGCGCAGATGAGTGCCTTTGCAGGGCGGCTGGCTGATACTATCCACAAGGCGCACAGTGCCTGCCTGTTTCATTATGACCTTAAATGGAGAAATATTCTCATACAGTCAAGAGGCGGCGAGTACTACCCGGTGATTATTGATTGTCCCAGGGCCTTTGTTTCAAGGCTGCGCAGGCGTTACGGTATTACTGCGGATCTGTCTGCACTGGCCCGGCTTGCGGTCTCTTATTTAACGCTGTACCAGCGCTATCACTTCATGGCAGCCTGCCTCGGGGGGGCGGTTGACTCAAGTACAAGAAAAGACTGGTACCTGCGGGTACAGCGGCGCCTTGATAAAAGGCCGCCAAAGATTATCAGTCTTCAGGAATCACCGCTTAAGGGTGTAAGATTTGACAGGAGATCCTGAGGTTTTTCCCAACATCGAGATTTCTCTCACAAAGAGGTAAAACACGCTGTGGGTAGGAGATATTGGTTAATCCGTCTGATGGGTGCGTCGCTGCGCTCCTTCACCCATCCTACGAAGACCTACGGTTTTTTGTAGGATGGGTGAAGGAGCGCAGCGACGCACCCATCAGCCCGTAGGATATGATGAATAGTTACAAAA
>DMKK01000235.1:0-1377 GCA_003454335.1 Gammaproteobacteria bacterium
CGCCTGGCTCGCCGATACCAACGGGCGTACCCGGCTGGCTCTGGAACGGTACGAACATGCCCACACACTAAAGCCGGGCTACAAGGCCCTCACGGTACGAATGGGAAATGTCCTGCTTGACCTCAATGAACTCGACCGGGCGCAAGCAGCATTTGAACAGGTCGTGAGTGCCACCGGACTGGAGGCGGGATCCCTGTATGGCCTGGGACAAATTGCCCTGCTGCAGCGCGAGTATGACATGGCCATTGACCTGTTTAGCCGCGCCCTTGAGTACGATCCGGCGGCCTCGCGCATCCATTATCCGCTGGCGCAGGCCCTGCGGGCAACCCAACGCAACGAAGCAGCAAAGGCACAGCTGGCACTGCGCGGCAATCAGCCACCCACGTTCAGGGATCCGCAGATCGAGAGCCTTGAAGCACTGAAGATTGGTTCACGTATCCACTTTATACAGGCCATGAAAGCCATCAAACAGCAGGACTATACGGCAGCCAGCGAGGCCTTCGCACAGGGGCTTGCTGGCGAACCGGACAATGTCCTTGCCCGCATCAGTTATGCGCGCACACTGTACCTAATCGATAACAGGAATGGCGCCCGGCAGGCACTGGAAGTGGCGCTTGCCTTGCAGCAGGACAACTCACTGGGGCTGTTCCTGCTGGGAATACTGACAGAAGAGCAGGGCGATGCCGACGAGGCCGCTGTTTATTATCGCCGCGCCATTCGCCACACTCCAGACCATGCCGGTGCGCATTTCTTCCTGGCCAATCAGTATTTCCGTCAGGGCAATTACACCGCAGCTGCACAGCACTATGCCAGCAGCATTAAGGGGGAACCGGACAATCTTGGTGCAACGATTCCCTACATAGCTACGTTGCAGCTAACTCATGCGCCCGCTGCCAGATTGATTACGGAACTTGACACCGCAGTCGAGCGTTTCCCGGAATATTCCGGTTTTCGGTACCTGCAGATACTGTTGCAGGCTGGCAGTCGGGATGCAGCAATTCATGACCCGGAAACCGCGTTGCAGAATGCGCAACAACTGAACGACCAGCAGCGGCTACCACCACACCAGGAATTGCTGGCGCTGGCCTGTGCGGCAATCGGTGACTACGCACAGGCGACAGTCATTCAGGAAGATTTGCTGGCCTATGTGCGCCAAAGCATGCCGGCAGAGGAGGGCCGTGTGGCACAGGCACTTGCTTACTACCAGGACAAGACGCAGCCCCCGCTGGATGAACTCATCAACTATGCTGCATTACAGGCACCGGCATTCAATGCCAGCGCAGCGTTTCGCGATTACCCGGCATCCAGGCCCTATTGAATGCGCGTCGCTCCCGGCATGGTCCAGACCAGCCTCTCGACCGGTTCCCGGTCTCACCT
>DMKK01000235.1:1396-2732 GCA_003454335.1 Gammaproteobacteria bacterium
CCTACGTCCCTGTAGGCAAAAAAAGGCGCACCCGAAGGTGCGCCTTTACACTGCACGGATACCGGCTCAGCACTCAGGATATCAACTGAACCGATAGCGCGTGCAGATTACCGCGTCGCAGCCGGAGCGGCGGGTGCTGCCGGTGCTGCTGGTGCATAGCCATAGCCACCATAGCCCGGATAACCACCACCATAGCCACCATAGCCCGGATAACCACCACCATAACCGCCATAGCCCGGATAACCGCCACCATAACCGCCATAGCCCGGATAGCCGCCATAGCCCGGATAGCCGCCACCATAGCCAGGACCTCCGCCCCACGGGCCACCGCCCCACGGACCGCCATAATAATCGTCATCACCCCACCAGGCGTTTGCAGTGCCAGCGCCCAGGGCGGCAGTACCGGCAACGATGGCGACAGCAACAAACTTGGTTAATTTCTTCATGGTTTACCCTCCGTAAATCATTAATAAACAACTACCGCTGCAGACTGAAGAAAGCAGCTAACGTACAGAGTGAGTATAGGCAATTCCATGGCCGCTCTCCTAGCCCCACCGGGCGCCTCTACCGGGCATTTAGGCATCTATTTTCAGATTAATTGATATAGATCAAATGGCATGACCTGTCCTGATAATCTTCATGCGTCTTCACACAACAACCGTGTCCGTGAGGTACCGGTATTCACCTCCAGGGCCGAGGGCAGAGTTGCCGACTGGTTATGTATCCATGACACCACATCCTGCAGCACCACGTCTGCCTGCAGGTCCCGCAGTAACATATGGTAACCCTCCGGGTACAGGACGACGCGGGTAACGGCGTTCGCCGGTAACCGCTTCAGCATGTCGCAGGTCGGATTACGGGGAATGATCTCGTCTTGCTCGCCATAGAGTATCAATGTCGGTGTTGCCAGCTCCGCGCTGGACAGTAACGCGGCTTCCATCAGGCTTGTAAGGCCGTATATCGTATCGATGCGCGTTGCCTTTATCACCAGAGGGTCCCGTCCCAGCGCACGCAACATCTCGATGTTATCCGAGGGTGTGATTTTCAGCCCCTTGCCTGTCAGCGTCTTACCGGGTGCAACATGGGCCGCAAGGCGCAGTGAGTTGCGCTGCCAGAACGGCATTGTCTGCCAGCCCCAGACGGCAGGACCGACCAGTACAATGCCCCTGATACAGGGTGCTTCACGCTGCATATTCATGACAACCGCTCCCCCCATGCTTTCGCCCAGCAAAAACAGGGGAAGGTCAGGGTGCCGCGCGCACAGCAGGCTTGCCATGGCCGCGGCATCAGCTTCCAGGATTTCGTCAGCAGGCCAGAGTCCGCGTTGCGCGGTTTC
>DMKK01000235.1:2774-11143 GCA_003454335.1 Gammaproteobacteria bacterium
CGTCAAAGGCATTGCGGTAATCATTAAAACCGTGCAGGGCCAGAATGATGGCCTGCGGACTTTCATCCGCTTCCCACACGGTCACCGGCAAGCGGTAACCATCTGCCATGACGGCATGACTTGTCGTTAACGCAGGGGGTTGCGGACTCTCTGACGGATCCTGTACCTGAGGGACAGCACAGGCCACGAGGCTGAAAAGTAGTAGCAGATAGACCAGGTTACGCATGCGCCAACGATGATGGTAGGTCAGCCACTGAAGGAGAGCCCGGCATGCCACATCAGACGGCAAAAGATAAGCAATTATAACAACAAGTTACGTTATATAGGTCAGTGCCAGACTGACACAAATATTTGTGCCGCATCAGCCGAAAAATCATAGAGCGGTTCCTTTCTGAGCCTTCTCCCGTCAGAAAAAGAAACTGATGCTACCCGTCGCCTCAAGGTTATGGGTGGTATTGTCATTGCCCGGCAAAACGGAATCGAACATGTGGTCGCGGAAATCTGCGCGTAACGCAATCCAGTCATTCAACAGGAAACGATAGCCGGCCCCTACATTCACGGTAAAATGATTGTCATCTGCAAAGTCGGTGTTACCGATGCCCGCAATGACATACAGGGCAGTGTTATAGGCTTGACCTTTGCCTATAAAGGCCTCTCCGGGAAGGATGTTGTACCCCAGCGAAATGTTGTAGTAGGTCAGTTCCCGCTCGCTGTCAGAAAGAAAATCCTTACCACCATTCAAATCATCAAAGCTGGTTGTATCGGCATTTGTACGACCGATAGCCGCCTCGGTAAAAAAGTCTTCCGTGATGTGATAAGCCAGTCGGGCGCCATAGACAACACTATTGCCAAAGTCCTCTATGCTCATGATCCCGACAAACACACCGACTTCAAGGTTTTCACTGGCGATATCTACCCCGCTAATGGTCCGGCGCTCAAGTTCCGGTTTGATGACCGGTTCCAAATCTTCATACGGAGTATCATCGACCCGTAACGGAGCATTATCGACCTGTAACGGAGCATCATCGACCCGTGACGGAGCATCATCGACCCGTAGCAGGGAACACCCTGACAACACCCCGAGGAACGTCAATACGCAGATTGACTTTAGAAGAAAAATGCGAGCCCTGCCTTCCATTCGTCTATCTCCTGATTATCATCTTATCATCGTACATCACACCCGCCTCCCAGCGTCGACGCGAGAAATTCCCAAAACCGGCTTCGGCAAGCAGGGACAGGGACTTCTCCGTCCAGTGTCAAAGTCAATTCCATATCAGCGCGTTTTACCCAGCCTTCCTTGCCACGTTCTGTTTGCACCATAAACCAGTCGGTACGTCGTTTGATCACACTGACTTCCTTACCGCGATCAACCACATGAAATACTGGATAGCCACGTCCTGGCCCTGTGCGCATTTCCATATAGGGGCCGTCGACCACGACCTTCATGACCTTGTAGTATTGCTCTTCTGCAAATACCTCTGCTGCAAGGCATTGCAGCAGGATGAAGGTGACCAGAAACAGGTGCATTTTTGATGCTTTCCTGACAACAGCACGGTAGTACGCACACATACGACTGCTGATCAGTTATCCGGAACCGCAAACGGATCGTTGTGATATTGCGCACCAATATCCAGCCATTCGAAAATCAGGCGCGGGCGTTTGCAAATCGGCATAGGATGCTGAGCCCTGCGGGTCACGTGCTTCTGCAGCCACATCATCAACATCAGTAAACATGAACCCGTCCTTCGCTACCACGACAGGCAGCAGAGTATCACTATTCCTGTCGTAAAGGAAAATTCCGTAGGCCGGATTTTCCTCAACAGTATGAGATGCCTCAACAGTATTCGGTTTGCCCAGACCCTCCGGAGTACAGGGAATAATCCGTTTGCCATCCAGCAGCCTGCATTGACTCCAGCTAACCAGGGCACGGTTGGTCCCGTCGTGCAATGGCCAGGCCGAATGGAACAGACCACCGGGTCAAATCTCACCGTTTGTATAAACCTGGTTGATTACTGTCGTTGGTGTGCTGGGTGACATGCTGTTCAACGATGAGATGCATTTTGACGTCAACACCGGCTTGCGCATTTCGTGCCAGATGATCGTCTGGCAAATAATCCTGCACGCTCGGTGGAAGAATATAGGGGATATCTCGGTCGATGGGGATAAATTCAACAGCCATCTTGCTTCCCTTTGGGTGGCCTTTCGGGGTACCGTTATTATATTGGGTTACAAACGGAAAGTCCGATAAGCTCCCGGTAGCCCTTCAATAAGATAAATTAGGATGTTAGACTGACTTCTCAATAGGCTTGGATAACCTGCCGTTGAGGAGTCTGGGAATGAAAAAACGCTATGTGGTTCGTTTAACGCTGGAAGAGCGTGATCAGCTTGAAGACCTGGTAAATAGGGGGCGGGAAGCTGCTTACCGACGCCGGCATGCCCGGGTGTTGCTCCTGGTGGATGAAGGGGAGCATGGCTCCGGCCTGGCCGATTGGGAAGCCGCTGAACAAATTGGTTTTTCCAGGCGAACAGTAGAACAGATACGTGAGCGCTGTGTGACAGAAGGTTTGCACTCGGCGCTGGATAGACGCAAACGCAGCCGGGAGCGTTCACGGACACTGGACGGTGACGGTGAAGCCATATTGGTAAGCCTGGCCTGTAGCGATGCACCTCCGGGTCGGTCGCGCTGGACGCTTCAACTGTTGGCAGATCAGCTGAAAACACTGGAGGTGGTGGAGTCAATCTCTCACGAATGTGTCCGTCAGGTTTTAAGAAAACACCATAAAACCCTGGCAGAAGTGGATGTGGTGCATACCGGCACAGGGAAACGCCCGCTTCGTGTGTCAGATGGAGGTCGTGCTTGAGGTCTATAAAAGGCCAAAAGATCTTCTGCACCCAGTGGTATGTATGGACGAAACCAGTGTGCAGTGTATTAAGGAAGTCCGGCCGCCGATTACCGCGGAACCGGGGCAGAGCTAACGTTACGATGAAGGAGATATCGTTTCAATGATTCCACTCAAGGATGCGGCAATACCAACATCAGGCGATTATGAACGGCTCTTTGAAGAGGGTGGTGTACGCTACCACCATATACTCAAGCCGGGAACTGGTATGTCCACGCATGAAATCACAAGTTCCAGCGTCATAATTACATCACAGGTTCCTGCAGTTATGCAGGTTCTGGTGTGCTCACGGGGATTGTCAGGATGTGTGTGAAATATTCACTTTTGTTGCTATTCCGTAAGCTGTTTCTGTCTTCCAGCATTTACCTGCTTGCATATGCCGGCACTACGGCAGCAGATGACCGCACCGCCGCAACGGCGGCCAGCCTCGATGAAGAAATCCAGACCCTTAAAAACGAAGTGCTCGCGCTTAACCGCTCACTGTTCATGCTGGAAGAAGAGCTGCTGTTCCCCGCCAGCACACAAGTTGCCGTTTTTGTGTCCATGGATGTCGGCAACTATTTCCCCCTGGAGTCTGTACAACTGAAAATTGACGACAAGGTAGTCAGTAATTACCTGTATACACGACGTGAGGTAGAGGCCTTGCACCGGGGTGGAGTGCAACGTTTCTATATGGGCAATCTTAAATCGGGTGAACATGAGCTGATTGCCATATTCACCGGTACGGGCCCGAATGGCCGTGATTACCGACGGGGCGCCGACTTCATTGTTAACAAGCGCCCCGGTGCCCGTTTCGTTGAACTGAAAATAGTAGATAACGAGAGCAGTAAACAGCCGGACTTCAGTATAAAGGTATGGGAATAGTGATATGCGGCAGGGTTACTGCAAATATATGTTGCTATGCTTGCTGCTGAGTTGCTCGCAGCAGATCCAGTCACGGGAAGCGTCACACGCATCTGTCAAGGATCTCCAGTATGGAGAAATGCTGTTTTATTACTACCAGCAGGACTATTTCAACAGCATTGTACGACTCGAGATCGCCCGGGAACAGGGGCGTCTCCCTAACCACAAGGATGAAGCAGAACTCATGCTGGGCGGACTGGTGCTTTCCTATGGCATGAGGAACACCGCCAGGGATATTTTTCAGAATTTGCTCGATGATGACCAACATGACCTGTCTGTTCACAACCGCGCATGGTTATATCTGGCAAAAATTTCATACCAGCGAGGTGACCTTCCCGGTGCCTCGAACGCCATTGTAAAAATCAATGGCGAAATGACACCTGCTACACGTACAGCGACAGCAAACCTGCATAGCCTGTTGCTTATAGAGAAAGGACGTAATGCAGCAGCAATCGACATCCTTAAAAATACACGCAGCGGCAAACACTGGGCCCCGTATTTGAAGTACAACCTGGGCATTGCACAAATTCGCAACGGTGAACTTCAAGCAGGGCTGGACACTCTCGAAAGTGTCAGCAAGACAGGGGGTGATACTCCAGCACAACGTTTACTGCGTGACAAAGCCAATCTGGCGCTGGGATACAGTCATCTGGAACAGGGCGAAACAACAGCATCGAGCCAGGCACTGGAGCAGGTGCGTATTGCAGGCCCCTTGTCCAACAAGGCGTTGCTGGGAGCCGGTTGGGCAAATGCTGAAGCAGGAGCGTATGCGCAGGCACTGATCCCATGGACCGAACTGGCCTCTCGAAATGTGACAGATCCCGCAGTTCAGGAAGCCTTGATTGCCGTTCCCTATGCGATGGCAAAGATGGAGCTGTATGGCCAGGCCATACAGCACTACCAGGAAAGCATCACCGCACTCAATGATGAAAAGCGTCAACTCGATATATCAATTAATGCCATCCAGAACGGTGAGTTGCTAAAACAACTGCAGCAAAGTGATCCGGGGACTGGATTTGGCTGGATACAGCAACTTGATCTCGATTCACCGGTACTGCATTACCAGACTGAACTCATGGCCTCACATGGTTTTCAGGAGGCCGTGAAAAACTATCGGGATTTGCTTTTCCTGCGAAACAACCTTGACAACTGGGCCCACAGTGTAACGACCTACGATGCTATGCTGACGGCACGACAAAGCAGATATCAATCCCAGCTGCCTGCCGCTCAGCAGGCACTGGACAGTAACGCCTTTGCGACGCTGCAGCAGCGCAAGGCGGCATTGGCAGACACAATCGCATCGATTGAATCCAGCGAAAATTCTATGTGGCAAAAAAAGCAGCAACTCTCAGAAATCGAAACGCTGCTGCAACAAACCGGAAAAGCCATCGGCAAGCTGCAACAGGCAGACACTGTTACACCAGCCGGATTTTCCGCTTTTAACCAGGAAATATCGCATCGGAAAACCGACATCAAGCAGCTTCAGACCCGTGCATCCAGGATAACCCAAGCGCAGGAAATCCTGCTTGAGCAACTCGCCGTCGATGAACTGGTGGCTCAACAAGCGCGTATTGAGCACTATATTATTCAGGCACGACTTGCCCTCGCACAAATATATGACAGTTCATTGAATAATCCCGCTAAAAGGATAATTCAATGAAGTTCACCCGGCCTGTCATAATCCCGGTCATCATAGTGGTTTCATGGTTTACCAGCGCCTGCTCCCTGCTACATGACGACAGGGATATTACGATCGCCAGTCTTGGCAAACATACGGTAAAACTTGACGATGTGCCGATCGAAGCCAGCAATGAACTCACAACGGCCGCATACCGGGATTACCTCAAAACAAATGACACATCGGATACACGGCCGCAGGCGCTGCGCCGGTTGGCCGATATTAGTCTTGAGTTACAACCTGAGGAAACAGGTCAGCAGAGCGAGGCAACATTACTCTACGAACAACAGGCAACTGACTCTATAAAGCTGTACAGGGAGGTACTGGAAAACTACCCCGCTCGTACAGACAACGACTCTGTGCTTTACCAGCTTGCTCGTGCCTATGAAACTACGAACAAACCGGAACAATCACTGTCGTCCCTGGCAATGCTCATCCAGCAGTATCCAGACAGTCAATATGTACTTGAAGCACATTTTCGGCGTGGTGAGATTCTGTTTGTACAAAAAGATTATCAAGACGCCGGGAAAGCCTATCAGGCTATTGTGGCCACCGGAAACAATAACCCGTTCTACCGCCAGTCGCTTTACAAAATGGGCTGGTGCTTTTTCAAACAAGGCCTGTTCAACGAGGCCATAGATGCCTTTATTGCCTTGCTGGACCTGGAGTTACAGGGGATTGAAGGTCAGGAAACTGTTTCAGGAGAAGTACGCTTTGGCTATCTCACACGTGCCGACCAGGAATTGATGAATGACACACTGCGGGCTGTCAGTCTGAGTTTTTCCTATGAAGCAGGGCCCCCGTCAGTCGCTGAATATTTTACCCTCCATGGTCCGCGTGACTATGAAGATATCATCTATGACCGTCTTGGATTGCTGTACCTTGAAAAAAAACGGTTTAATGATGCTGCGCAGACATTTCAGATGTTTGTTGATAATAACCCTATGCATCAACAGGCACCGGCATTCCAGATGCGCGTTATTAAAACATACCAGCAAGGTAATTTTCCGACCCTGGTCCTGGGTGCCAAAAAGTCCTTTGTCGACAGCTACCAGCTGCAAAGCGAGTACTGGGTCCATCATCCCGCCGACAAAAACCAGCACACACTGGATTTCCTCCAACTCACCATGAGAGATCTGTCACGTGACTATCATGCGCTGGCACAAAAGAACAGGAAACCGGCGGATTATCAGCAGGCCGCACACTGGTATCATACCTATCTGGAATCCTACCCAAGTAGCAATGATGCCCAGAAAATGAATTTTCTCCTGGCAGAACTGCTTTATGAGTCTGGCGATTATCGGCAGGCAACGCAGGAATATGTAACCACCGCCTATCAATATGATAACCACAAACAGGCCAGTGAAGCTGGTTATGCGTCCGTCATCGCCTATGCAAAACATGAACAGTCACTTGACGGAGCAGACCAACAGGCATGGCACCATCAGGCGACCGAAAACTCCCTGAAGTTCGCGGCTTCCTTCCCCGACCATCCCGAAGCACTTGCGGTGCTGACACGAACCAGTGAGGACCTGTTGGCAACGGGGGATAGCGAGCAGGCAGCCAGCATTGCGCACGCCATCATCGACAACGAACTTGCCACTCCGACCCAGCACCGTATTGCGTGGACTGTGCTTGCCCACACATATTTTGACCGTGGAGACTTTCTGCAGGCCGAGTCTGCCTACCAGGAAGTCTGGCAACGCCTTCCAGCTGAAAACACTGATAAAAAGCTGATAACAGAAAGGCTTGCGGCGTCCATATACAAACAAGCTGAGATAGAACGGGCCGCTGGCAACCTGCCTGTAGCCGTTGGTCATTTTCAACGGGTACAGAAAGTCACACCGTCTGCCAGCATCGCGGCAACCGCTGAATATGATGCCGCTGCAGGCCTTATGAGCTTGCAACAGTGGTCGCAGGCAACAGCCGTACTGGAGCGCTTCAGGCGCAGTTACCCGGATGATCCGCGGCAGTCAGAAGTGACCCGCCGTCTTGCCACTGCCTATATGGCAGAAGGGCAGCCTTTACATGCAGCGGCTGAATTTGAACGCATCGGGCGTAATCACTCTGATCCGGTAATTCGCCGGCAATCACTCTGGCAATCGGCTGAGCTGTACGAACAGGCACAGCGTCCGGAAAAAGCCATCGGCATCTATCGTGTCTACATCGAGGCATTCCCGCAACCTGCAGAGGATGCCATTGAAGCCCGGCATCTCATTGCCGAATATTACCTGGCAGCCGGTGACACTGGCAAACACCAGCAATGGCTGGCTGCTATTATCAGCGCAGACCAGCAGGCAGGGACGTCCCGAACCAACCGGACACGCTATCTTGCCGCCACCGCACAATTTTCTCTGGCAGAAACAGACTACCAGAAATACCGTGCCGCCAAACTTGGCTTGCCACTCAAGAAAACCCTGGCGCTCAAGAGGCAGCTGATGGACAGCGCCTTGCAGCACTACGAACAGGCAGCCAGCTATGACATCGCTGAAGTCACAACAGCAGCTACCTTCCGTACGGCGGATATATACATGCTGTTAGGTACGGCCCTCATGGAGTCGGAACGTCCGCCAGGCCTTGCTGGAGAAACACTTGAACAATACGACATACTGCTTGAAGAGCAGGCATATCCATTTGAGGAACAGGCCATCGCCCTGCATGAAACCAACATTGCGCGCATGGACAGCGGTTTGTATGATAGCTGGATCGAGAAGAGCATGCAGCAACTTGCCCGGCTGGTCCCGGCACAATATGCAAAACTGGAAAGGAGGGCCTCCTATGTCGAAGCAATCCAGTAACAAGCAGAACAAATCTTTGCCAGTACGCAACGGGGCCCGTTCACTGACAGCAGTGGTATTATTCCTGACCCTGCTGACAAGTGGCTGCAG
>DMKK01000235.1:11272-13510 GCA_003454335.1 Gammaproteobacteria bacterium
CATTACCGTAACCCAGCCGGCATTATCCGGGCCCTGGCTAAACCTGGGTATCGCCTATACAAAGCGGGGTAATAGCCAGGGTGCCGAGGACGCATTCAAACACGCCATTGATGTGAATAGTGCTCATATCGAAGCCTACAACCAGCTCGGCATCCTGTATCGCCGTACCGGCAGGCCCGGGGAGGCACAGTTCATCTATGAGAGGGCGCTAAAACTGGATCCTGACAATACCAGTCTTCACTGGAATCTGGCGATTCTCCATGACACCGTCCTGCCGGATCCTCGCAAGGCCCTGTTGCATTACCAGCGTTACCAGCAACTCACCGGCGCGGATAACCCGCAATTACAGTCGTGGATAAACACCCTTGCGGAGCACTCACTGACAAACAGCACGACCACAAAGGTAAATCCATGAAATCAATGCTGAGACAGGGACTGCTGTTCACCTGCCTTGTGACCCATGGTATCCAGGGGCACACAGCAGAGACCATGCTCCTGGACGGATCCACCATTGTTGGTAACCGCGAACTACCAAAGGCACTAAATATCGTTCCGTGGAAAGCGGCTGAAATCGGCGATCTCACCGAACGACCCATGAACAGTCTCTTTGATGAAGTGCTCGCCCCCGTTGACCGTGATGTATTTCTCAGAGAGCTTGAATACTACGAAGCAGTTCACAGCTCGGATCGACTGGATCAGTAATTATGCTTAGTAGAGCACCGTCACAACCGGATAAATACTGTACGACCGTCTGCATGGTTCCCGTGCGGAATAACTCAACTCTCTTTATACACGGGCAGTACTCAGGAGCATCATATGGACGTCTATAACACTATCGTCAGTTTTTTCCAGTCCGGCGGTTTCTTTATGTACCCGATCATGCTGGTACTGGCCCTGGGACTGGCTATTGCCATTGAACGTTACATCTATCTGACCATGGTGAAGTCAAGCAACCGTCGCATCTGGAAGAAACTGATGCCGCTGCTGCAAAAGGGTGATTACATGCAAGTCGCAGTGGTCACGGAAAAATCACGCTCTGCGCTCAGTCATATTTTCAACTACGGACTTAACCGTGCACGTTCATCCGATCGCCGCGACGATGTCGAGATTGCCATGGAGGAGGGGCTGATGGAGACCGTGCCCAACCTTGAGAAACGCACCCAGTACCTGTCTACATTTGCCAACATCGCAACATTGCTGGGTCTGCTCGGCACTATTATAGGACTGATCCAGGCATTCACGGCAGTCGGTGCTGCGAATCCTTCGGAAAAGGCCGATATGCTCTCGGCCAGTATCTCGGTGGCCATGAATACCACAGCATTCGGCCTGATGGTCGCCATCCCTTTGCTGCTTATGTATGCGGTCCTCCAGACCAAGACCACACAACTGGTTGACAGCCTTGAAATGGCCTCGGTCAAATTCCTGAATATGCTGACAGAAAACCCGGCCAACAAGGTTAGCGCGGGATGAAGCGCCGCCTGCGCCGTCGCAGCCATCTTCACGAGCCGGGGGAAATCAATATCACTGCCTTCATGAACCTGATGGTGATACTGGTACCGTTCCTGCTGATCACGGCTGTGTTCTCGCGTATCACCACACTGGAACTTAATCTGCCGGCAGCCGGCAGCGATCAGGCGCCGGATGAGGACCAGTTCGAGCTGGAGATCATTGTACGTGAGAACAGTATCGAAGTCGGTGATCGTGACGGCGGACTGATAAAACGTATAGCTGCCGCTGAAACCGGCCATGATTTCTCTCAATTATCAGATCTGTTACAACAAGTGAAGGCGCGTTTTCCGGAAAAACTGGATGCCACCCTGTTACTGGAAGCAGATATTCCCTATGACACTATGGTTCAGGTTATGGACAGCATGCGTGTAGTCCGGGTTGTACAGGCAGGCAGTGTGCAGTTGGCGGAGCTGTTCCCTGAAATAGCTATCGGTGATGCGCCTGCCAGCAGCATCAATGTCACCAGTGAAAAAGGACAATAACCATGCTCACCTCACGCCGCGCCAAGCGCATGGAGCGACAGCACAAACGTGCAGGACGTCCAACGGGCATCAATCTTGTCTCGTTGATGGACATCTTTACCATCCTGGTGTTCTTTCTGCTGGTTAATTCGTCCGATGGCGAGCTACTGCCGACCCATAAGTCCGTTGATCTTCCGGAATCTGTTGCCGAGGCGATCCCGCGACAGACGCTCGTCATAATGATTACTGCAACCGACATTATGATACA
>DMKK01000235.1:13600-17786 GCA_003454335.1 Gammaproteobacteria bacterium
CAGCCTGCTGCAAACTGCCTTACAGTCAACGGATACCCGCGACAAGAATACTGACGGTAAACCCGCACGTCGTGAAGCCACTATCATGGGCGACAAGGTAATTCCTTACCGAATTGTCAAGAAGGTGATGGCAAGCTGTACAGCGGCAGGATTTGAACGTATTTCACTGGCAGTGCTGCAGAAACCGCCAGGGGAAAGCTAATGTACAATCAGGCAGTCCTTATGCCATGGGAACTCTCTGCAGAGACAGACGCACGTTTCCAGCGCATCGTACGTTTTTTCCTGAGTGTCTTCCTGTTGTTTGGCATCGTCATGCCGTTCTTGCCACTGCCTGAGTTCGTGGCCAAAACCGTTGATGAGCCTGCTCCCCGTCTCGCCACCCTGGTCGTTGAAGTCAAGCAGATGCCGCCAGCACCGGTACAGTTGACCAAACCAAAAGCACCGGAACCTGAAAAGCAGGTCAAGACACAAAAACCGGTTCCACCCAAGGTAGTCAAAGCCACACCCGAAAAAATAAAACCTGCTCCGGCAAAGCCAAAAATATCACCACGCAAACAAGCCGAACAGACTGGCTTACTGGCCATGACGGATGCGCTGGCCGATATGCGGCAGAATACGGTTAACAGCAATTTGAATAAAACCAGCAAGCTGTCTCAGACTGGTGGCAAGGCACGCTCGACAGATCGTGACGTTCTGACATCCGGTACCACCCGGTCCAGTGGCGGCATTCAGACGGCTAACCTCAGTCGCAATACCGGCGGCGGTGGTCAGCTGGCCGAACGTACCACCACACAGGTACACAGTCCATCTGCCAATGCCCCCGACGGCGGCGCGACAGGTAACAGCAGGGGAGAGCGTTCTGCCGGTCGCAGCATCGAGGAAATCCAGATTGTATTCGACCGTAACAAGGGTGCAATCTTTAGTGTTTACAATCGCGCCTTGCGGAAAAATCCGGGACTGCAGGGCAAGATAGTGCTGGAACTCACTATCGCGCCATCCGGTAAAGTGACACGCTGTGTACTGGTGTCCAGTGAACTGCAGGATGCTGCGCTGGGGAAAAAAATCAGTCAGCGTGTAAAGCTATTTAACTTTGAAGCCAAAGACGTCAGCGAAGTCACCATTACCTATCCCATTGAGTTTCTGCCAGCCTGACAGGACTTGCACTTTTTCTAATCAGGGTTCGCGTTATTATAGAGCCTTGAAAATGTATTATGGCCCTGTATCATATCTCGGGGATGAAATCAGACGTTGGCAAATTACTGAAGAAGCATCAAGAACTGACCCACTCTGATATGCAGAAAGTCACTTCGCATGTACAAAGGTGTACAGGTGACTGGATTGTCAACACCCTGATGATCGAAGGTTGCAGCGCCCCATTCAAGTTCAAGCGCAAGGACAACTACCGGGATTTAAAGGGCGCCCGGGTCAACCTGACCTACTATCCGGAGACCGAAACAGTCTCCGGTTTTGAACTGGAAGTCATGAACGTCGTAAGAATCAGAGTCGCCTGACTGGCCGCTAACAACACCAACGTTTGAGTCATGAAATCCCTGTTTCGTTTGTTGCTGCTAACAGGACTGCTGGTTCTGTCTCTCCCGGCATACAGCACGGCAATGCCTGAATGTGTCATCGTGTTGCACGGCCTGGGGAGAACAGCGTTCTCGATGAGCCTGATCGAGGAGACACTGAACGGGGAGGGTTATCTTGTCTGGAATGAGGGTTACCCGTCGAGATCGGAAAATATCGAGGAACTCTCCGGGACTACCATAGAAGAAGGTCTGGTGTTTTGCGATCGACACAAGACCCGGACTGTCCACTTTGTCACCCATTCACTCGGCGGCATTCTGGTAAGACAATATCTGCAGCACAACACCATCGACAACCTTGGCAGGGTCGTGATGTTAAGCCCGCCAAATCATGGTAGCGAAGTCGCTGACCTGTTAATGGATTACAGCATTTACCGGATCGTGCTGGGACCGGCGGCGCAGCAACTCGGCACTGACAAAAAAAGCCTGATTGAGAGGCTAAAACCGGTGAAGGGCGAAATCGGCATTATTACCGGGGTGAGCTCATCTGATCCCTGGTTCTCACCGGTGATACCCGGGGACGATGATGGCAAGGTGTCAGTTGAAAGTGCAAAACTCGAGGAAATGTCCGACTTCATCACAGTAGACAACGGCCACACCTTCATCATGCGCGATGAAACTGTCATCAAACAGATACTGCATTTTCTCAGGGAAGGTTCATTCTACAGGGCAGAGCAGCAACCCCATGACTGACTGGTCCGAGCATGTAAATAAAGAGGTACTGCTGGATTATGGTACCCGGCTGGTTGGTGGTTTTTCCGAACCTTTTTACAAGGCGCCTGCAGGACATGCAATGGCAGAAGTGCAATTCACCCGTGACTATGAACGCAGTGCGTTACATGAACTGGCACACTGGTGCATTGCTGGCGATGAACGACGACGCCTGGATGATTACGGCTACTGGTATAAACCGGACGGCAGGACAGACGAACAACAGGCCCGGTTCTTCGCCGTCGAAGCCAAGCCCCAGGCACTGGAGAAATATTTCTGCCATGCACTGAATGTGTCCTTTGACGTCAGTGTGGACAATCTCGGGAATACCGGTGTTGATGGCATTGATGAATTCAAAGCAGACGTTGACCGGCAATTTGACCGCTACGCTGCGACTGGTCGGCCTGCAAGGGCCGCTGTAATATTCGACTGCCTGTACCTGTGGAGGCAAATACAAGGCGGCACAGTCTGATCAATCAAAAGGAGGAGATGCGCATATAGGAATAGCGTGATCATGGAAAAAGAAGGTGTTATCAAATTCAATTTGCGTTTTACGGCCGGTCCGCCGGTGGCGATGGATACGCTGACAGAACTCAATACCTGGCGGCAGATACTCCGGGAGCATGCGCTCATCGGGCAGGATCCTGCCCGCTATGAGGGCTATGGTTTCGGTAATATCAGCCAACGTACCGGAGACCCCGATCAACCGCACGGTAAACGAAAATTTGTCATTAGTGGCACTCAAACAGGGCATCTGGAAATACTTGATAATCGTCATTATGCCTGTGTGATTGCCTATAACGCAGAGGCCAACCAGGTTGTTGCAGAAGGTCCCGTCAAACCTTCATCGGAGTCCATGACCCACGGTGTTATCTATGATATTGATAATGCGTTACGTGCGGTGCTGCATGTGCATTCGCCTGATATCTGGAACTCGGCAACTTCACAGGGTATTCCCGTAACCAGCGCAGCAGTGGAATACGGCACACCGGAGATGTCACGGGAAGTTGAGCACTTGTTCTCTCACACAAATGTCAGGCGCAAGGGAATATTTTCCATGGGCGGACATGCGGATGGTATTGTCGCTTTTGGAGAAACCGTGGAAGAGGCCGGCAATACCTTGTTAACAGCACTTGCAGGGAAACAGCAGAGATAGAATATGTCTAAACCAGTAATCAGTTGCAGCAAGAACGGGCCCATGATCGTAAAAGGGCTGGAAAACTTTATTGACAGTGATGGTGCTCGCCTGGAAACAAAACCGGCTATGGGGCTATGCCGCTGTGGTGCATCTCTTAACAAACCGTTTTGTGACGGCAACCATAAATATACCGGCTTTACTGATGAAATCTCAGCAGACAGATCAGAGGACAAGGTAAGCAGTTACGTCGGCAAGGAAATGACCGTCCACAACAACGTCATGCTGTGTTCCGTGGCCGAGTATTGTCACAGGGAACTGACATCGGTGTTTAACATAGCGCGTGAACCATGGATCGATCCGGACGAAGATACCCTTGAGCACATCAAGGCAGTAATCGAAAAATGTCCGTCAGGTGCATTGTCATATGCCATTAACGGGCAAGCGCAATCTGCGGCTAACTGTGAACCGGCAATTACCATTGAAAAGAACGGACCGTTACGCATAATCGGGGGCATTGAACTCAAGGATGCAAACTGGGGACAAGGTGCGTCACGCGAGCACTACACACTGTGCCGTTGTGGCGCTTCAAGGAATAAACCGTTCTGCGACGGTTCACATGCGAACGTAGGGTTCGACGACAGCAAGTAACACTGATATCAGGAATTATCCCTGTGTCTGAGGGAAAGGGGGTGGACGGGGCCACCCATGCCTATATCTCCCTACAAACCCTATTTAACATAATATACATTAT
>DMKK01000138.1 GCA_003454335.1 Gammaproteobacteria bacterium
CGGCGCAACTTCCTTGCCGGTCAGCCGCTGCTGGCTGGTCACGCAACTGCCGTCTTCCAGTTCTGCTGCCAGGTGCAGATCATCATTGACCACGGCGCGCACGGTGCCCAGTACATTGACCAGTTTCGAGAACAGGAAAATGATCGGGTCCAGGTGCTTGTGATTATTCAGGTAGCCGCCGGCAAGAATAAGGTTGCCGGTGCTGGCGCCACGCAGGTCGAAATCATCCGGCATGGCCTCGCGGAAATAGCCCAGCTGGTTGCGGATGAGCCGGCGCATGGGATTGGAGATGGCGTCCACCAGTGGTTCCTTGCCCCTGATCATCAGTTCGAGTCTGGCCATCAGCTTGCCGGCCGGTTGATCAGCGGGAAAGCGACAGGCAAATAACCGGTAAACCTCTGGATGCCCGGTAATGTTTTCGTCTGCGAGGGCTACCAGCCGGCTGCGCAGGTCGCCAATCGATGGCATGGAGAAGGCCTGTCGCAGCTTTGCCGAGCTGCCACCTGAATCAAAGGGAGTCACCAGGTGTATGGAATTGTGCGTGTAGCGCTTTAAAACACGACTGGTAGCGGTGAGGGCCGTGCCGCCGCTGAAGAACAGAATGCGTGGTCCCAGTTCGGGTGCCTTCTGGTAGCGGCTGAGTCGCATCCGGTCGGGTAATTGCACGGTGCGGGTAATTCTGACAGGTTTGTTTGTTGGCACGTCAGGTCCGTCGAATTCATTCAGGGTTGTATGTCAGCATGCCTGACACTGGTATTGCGTACTCAGGTTTACACCATCTATATATCATATATTCGGCGTATGACTGGTATGATTGAGAAATACCATAAAATTACCGGTACAGTAAGCCTATGGAATCGATTATTCCTCCGATACGCAATGCTGCCCGCGCACTGATCCTGCAGGACAATAGCATCCTGCTGCTGCGCAAGGACGGCTATGAAGGGGGCGAGCGGTTTGCGCTGCCGGGAGGCGGGCAGGACCTTGGGGAAACCCTTGAGCAGGCACTGAACCGTGAATGCATGGAAGAAATCGGCACCCGGGTGGAAATTCGTGATCTGGTCTACGTGGCAGATTGTCTCAAGCCACGGGACACGCAACCCGCAAGCACACGTCACCTGGTCGAGTTTCTGTTCGCATGTACGGTTCCCGATGACTATGTTCCCGTCAATGGCCACCACCCGGACAAGCACCAGGTAGAGGTGGTCTGGGCCAGCCTGGATGAGCTGGCGGACATGCCGCTCTACCCGCGATCGCTGGCCCCGTACCTGAGTGATCCCAGTGAAAGCAATGGCAACGTCTATCTGGGGACCATCGACTGGTAATGAGAGTTTCGAAGCATACCCGCAATAACCTGCGTTTCCTGATCGCCGAGGTCGGGTCCCAGGTCTCCAATCTGCAGGCCTACCTTGGAACGCCCTCGGTAAATGTTGCCCGGCGTATCCTCGATCGCAGCGGCTATGCCTACAATCTCATGCTGCGCATACATGACAGCTGCCACAACCAGGCCATCAAGGCCGGCGAATCAGCGACAGGGGCTGCTTCCCTGCGTGCCATTGAGTCCATTGCGACGGACCTGGAACGTATTACAGAGCTGTGCCGTGAATGTATCCAGCAACTGAACTATCTGCAAAACAGGCGTTGCCATGGCGCTGGCGCTTGTAAATGCATGCTGGGCAGAATCATCCGCGGGCTTGACCGTATTGAACCAGCGATCCGTCGCAACGACACCAGGCTGGCTCTCCGGATTGGCCGGATAAAGCCGCATCTGGACAAGGCCAGCAAAAGACTGGTGAAGAAATATACTGCGGGACTGAAGCGCAAGAAACATACGGAAGACCTGGTGGCAGGGTTGTTCCTGGTTCATGGTATCGAGCAGATGGGGGATGCCATGCTTAATATCAGTGAAGCCATTATATCCGCCAATCTGGGGCAGCCCATCAACATTGAGCGCTACCAGTCCCTGCGTGCCTCAATGGAACAGCTGGATACAGCAAACGATTCTTCAGACCTGGTGGCTGAGCCGATTGCAGAAACCCGTTCAGGCAGCGGTATTTCCGGTATCAGCACAACGGGGCAGAAAGATAGCGGTTATGTGGCCATCTACAAGGACGGCAAGAAGCGCAAGTTGCGGGAGGAGCGCAGGGGGCTGGCAAGCTGGAAGGAAATATACCCGGGTCTGGCACCGCGGATTCTGTCCTATCACAAGCGCGGGCAGTCCGCCTCTTTATTGATTGAGCATCTGGCCGGACTGACATTCGAACAGATATTGCTGCATGAACCAGGGCGGCTGCTCAGGCTGACCCAAAAACAGTTGAACCGCACCCTTATAAAAGTATGGCGCGAGACGCGTACCGGCAAGCCGGTTTCCGCTGCTTACATGGGACAGCTCTCAAGGCGTCTGGAGGAGGTGTATACCATCCACCCGGAGTTTCGGCAGGATGACTGTCGTATCTGCGGCAAAGCTGTGCCGTCATTTGGTACCTTGCTGAAGCGGGCGCATCGCCTCGAAGCCGGGATCAGGGCGCCGTTTTCTGTCTATATCCATGGCGATTTTAATGTGGATAATATTATCTACGATCCGCTGGAGAAGAAAATCAATTTCATTGACCTGCATCGTTCTCGCTACATGGACTACGTACAGGATGTATCGGTTTTTATGATATCCAATTATCGCTTGCAGATTTTTGATGCGCCCCTGCGCAGACGTATCATGATCGTGACGCAGGATTTCTACCGTTTTGCAGCAGCCTTTGCCAGGAAGTCCGGCGACACGACATTCGAGCTGCGCCTGGCCCTGGGGCTGGCGCGCTCGTTTGCCACGTCCACACGGTTTATTCTTGACAAGTCACTGGCACGCGCTATGTTTCTGCGCGCGCGTTACCTGCTGGAGCTGGTGCTGGCTGCAGATATGAAGGATCCGGCGTCGTTCCGTGTTCCAGTTGAGGAGGTTTTCATTGGCTGAAAATGCTGAATATAAAATCGGTGTGATCGGCATACCGGGGAAATGGTCCACGGAAACCCTGGCCGATGCCGTTGAGGAAAAGACCGGCTACCGGCTGGTGATCGACATGGGTGAAGTCAGTCTCGATCTGGAACGGCAGCGCCTGATGTACCGGGATCAGGACCTGTGTCAACTGGATGCACTGATTGTTAAAAAAATCAGTGCCAGCTACAACCCCAATACCCTGGATCGCCTGGAACTGCTGCGCGTGGCCGAGCAGGCCGGGGTCCGGGTCTTCAGTCGGGCGGAGAATATGCTGCGCCTGATCGACCGCCTGAGTTGCACAGTAACCCTGCGCAACGCCGGTATTCCCATGCCGGCAACCCGTGTCACCGAGGATGTCGGGGCGGCGGTAACGGCCGTGCAGGATTTTGGCAGTGCGGTTTTCAAGCCCCTGTATTCCACCAAGGCACGCGGTATGTGCGTGATCGATGCGCACCGGGACCACGACGAGATCGAGCGTGAAATTCGCGCCTTTCAGGCGGACAACCCCATGATGTATATCCAGCAGAAGATCGAGCTGCCGGGCAGGGACCTGGGAATGGTGTTCCTGAATGGTGAATACCTTGGCACCTATGCCCGGGTATCGAAGGGCGATGCCTGGAACACGACCATACACAGTGGCGGCAAATATGCCGCGCATACACCGCCGGATGACGTGATAGCACTTGCGCAGCGTGCCCAGGCGCCGTTTGGCATGGACTTCACGACGGTCGATGTTGCCGAAACAGCCGAGGGCCCGATTGTTTTCGAAGTCTCGGCGTTTGGTGGCTTTCGCGGTGCGCTTGAGGGGATCGGTATTAATGCTGCCGGTATGTATACAGAGCATGTACTGCGTCAACTGGCGAGATGATAAAGAGAGGAGAACAAGGATGGGCTACACTGAAGAATCTGCCGTGAGTGCCTTGCAGGGCGATGCAAGTTTGTGCACTGATGAACTGTATCTTGCGCTCGGCGACTGCACGCTGCGACTGCGTTCCAATTCCACGGCCGTGCTGGCAGACCTTGCTGAATATTTTTCGCATGTCGCAGGTGCTGTAAAGACGCCGGACATCGACATCATCGCCATTGAACGCGATGCGCCGGAGCTGGAT